>JANODZ010000314.1:0-9213 GCA_031412935.1 Anaerolineales bacterium | reverse complement strand
ATCGAGAAGGCGTTGGTCTCGCCGCTGCCGACGTTGCGGACGGCGATGGCTGTCACGCGTGGCGAGCCGAGGCCGTCGCCCGCATCGAACCGCTCGCAGGCATAGTGGATCGTGAACACCGCTGAATAAATGAATATTTTTTGTTTCGTGATATTTTGCGAATTGAGGTTTGCCGCTGGCAATCATTTCAACTGGACTAGGCAGGCCGGCAAAGAGACTCATGCTTTCGCAGGATTGCGCAAGTAGATCAAAAAACGGGATGCGATAACTGGGGAGCACGCGCTGCTGCAAAGCAAGTCGGCCTGAATAACGAATCATGGGCATTGACCCGAGCTTGATCTGCTAAAAATAAAAACATCCTCATCATGATAATTCTCGCACCAGTGAGCGGAGTCATGCATGGCAGATATCAACAAAGGCTCACCGCCAGTGGACAACATGACGAGTTGAATGCCTTCATCATCGAGCAGTTTTTGCCATGGTTGTGCCGCGTTTGCAATGGCGATATATTTTTTCCATTGTTCGGGTGGATATAACTCGAAACGCGTATCGATCCAGACCGGGCGGGAGGGCAACGCGAAGATAAGATAACTTGCATGGCTAAAGTCGCTAAATAGCGGGCCTTCAAGCTCGGGATGCGCGGCAAGCCACTCGGTCGCTGCGATCGGATTCGCGCCGTCATATGCGCGAGGCGCATCAGGCCACCAGGCATCACGGAGGCCGGGCAAAAGTGCAAAAGGAGCCAAGAGCAAAAAACAGGCCGTAAAGATATTGAGGGCCGGTTTCTCATTTTGCAGCGGGCTTTCCCAGTAACGTGCGTCCCACTCAGCGAGGAGCCTGGCTGTGAGAACGGCCATGATCAATACAAACCAAATCACATATCGAACACCAATCAACGCCAGCCAGCCGAAAAATATAAAGTAAATCCATTCGAGCATGGATAACCTGCGTGGAGAGAGGGCGGTCAATGGCGCAAAAAGCAACAACCATAAATAAAACAAATTTGCCTGCCAGCCGCGGTTGACCATCGGCTGCCATTCAATGCTAAAAAGCTGGTTGGATGGCGCGCTGAGCATGTCTTTCACATACCCCAAAACATATAATCCATGCGGATTTATAAACAACGTAACGGACGAAATTCCAAGCGCGAACGCGAGTTGTTTTTTATCACCTTTGCCGAATAGAAAAGCAAACGTTCCAAGAATAAAAAAAAGTGGGAATGATCCATGCAAGTTAATCCATAGCATTGAAAGAAAAGGCAATATCCACAAACCCCGTTTTTCACCTTGAGTCCATTTTGTGAGAATATATAAAACCAAAACAAAAATCGGATAAATAAATAATTGCGGGCGAAACGACCAATTATTGCTGCCTGCCAATGCCGCCAGCAAAACAAGCAAGCTCGCCAAACGCGGACCCACGCCTGCATTCCGCACCGACACCCATAACAAAGTGTACGTAACCGCAATGATCACAGCGCGCAGGAAAAATGTAGGCGCGAATCCGCCCGCCTGATATGTCTTCCATAATAGCAAAGCTGCCAGCCATGATTGGTAAAAAAATGGCGTGCCTGCCCTGGTGTAACTATAGGTATCCAGCGTTGGGACAGATCCTGTAGCAGCCACATCCTGTCCGAGACGCAGGTACCACCAATAATCCTGGGGAGAAAGCGGGAGCAGAAGAGCAAGGCTTAAGAGAATAAGCAAAGCGATGCTCAACCAGAGAAAATCGTAGGAACGGGAGGAAATAGGCATCTTCAGTAATTGAACCACAAAGTCTCTAAGGCACGAAGACTCGAAGTTTTTTTAGTGCCTTCAAGACTCTTTGTCGTAGGTTTCAAAGGATTACGCGACGAATACCATTCTTGATCAGTGAAACATTGAAATTGATAAGAAAGCCAAGGCGATTTCCAGTTAATTTTAGATAAGTTAGCACTTGGGAAAGATGGACGTTTTCCATTCTCTCAACAGATTTTAGTTCACATAGGATACGTTCTTCCACAAGGATATCAAGACGAAATCCTTCTGCGAATTTAATGCCATCATAAACTAATGGAACAATGACTTGTCTTTTATAAGCCAGTCCCCTTTTGTTGAGTTCATGGCATAAACATGTTTCATAAACACTTTCCAGTAATCCAGCGCCCAGAGTTTTGTGAACCGTAAAAGCTGAGTCGACAATTAACCGCGCGATACGTTCGTCTTCTGGTAAAAGTGGATCGACAATATTTATCGGCATTGTGTTTCTCCTAAAAAAATCTTCGCGGCTTAGTGTCTTCATGCCTTGGTGGTAAAAATTTTGACTTCATATCTATATTTCAGTTCTCCAAAAGGACTTTGAGATAGGCAGCCACCATTTTATCCAATCCAAGCGCAGATTCGGCTTGGACTCGCGCATTATGACTGTAGTAAGAATGCCTTTTCAAAATATCGTGCGCGGCTTGTGCAAGCGCGGGAATATCTGGCTGTTCAATATTCCAGGAATTACTTCCGTACGGAACCACCCTGCCAGCTTCAGCAGTTACCAATTCCTGCACCGCGCCCGTATCAAACGCAACGACGGGCAATCCGCAGGCTAATGCTTCAATGACCACATTCGGGCAGGCCGGATGCAGATCAGCAGAAAATAATAAATGGGCAGAGCGCATGATCTCGGGAATGCGTTCAGGCGGCATGCTTCCCATCCATTGAATGGGCGCGCGATTTTTCGTCGCGACCCGCGCCCGATGTTCATCTGATATTTTGCCGACGATGATTAACTCAATCGGTAAATCATATTTTTCTTTTAGGGCCGCAGCCAGTTCAATGGCATTGTCCAATCCCATATCATAACCGCCGCCGAGATTGCCTTCCACGATTAATAAACGGTAAGGCTGGCGCAAAATGGCATTTTGCATCACGGAATACGTGTTCAGATCAACACCATTATGAATTACGGAAAATGGGCTGGCAGGCTTGCCATACCTTTTCTCCCACCAGCTGCGCGCGAATTCACTTTGATAAATAATTTTCGTTGCGATCTGCCTGCGAATAAAGGACAGGATAAAATTCCCATATTCTGCGCGCAGGAAATGTTTAACACCTGTCTTTCTCTTTCGGTGAACCCAGTTGATTCCGTCCAGCCGCTGCACGATGCGCCGTCCGCGCTGACGGGCCTGCCATAACGGAAGCAGGCTGCGGGTGCCGGAGATCACAAGCACGGCATCTGAATCATCTGAAAGATCATTGGTTACATCCACGCCGCGGGCGCGAAGTCCCTGCTCAAATTTCAAGCGGAAGGAAGCCATGCCGCCAATTCCATCCACACGCGGAACAATACTTATTTTTGACATTCACCCATTATACAATCATCCCCATTCCCCGTCCTTTAAATTATGGTATCCTTAACTCAACTTATTGAGGGAGCTTATATTAATGTACATAGCCATCGAAGGAGTGATCGGCGTCGGCAAGACCACGCTTGCGCGCCTTCTGCAAAAAACATTCGAAGCAGACCTGCTGCTTGAAATATTTGAAGAGAATCCCTTCCTCTCTGATTTTTACGCAGACCGCGCGCGTTACGCTTTTCAAACACAGATATTTTTTTTGCTCAGCCGCTATCGTCAACAAAACAACAGCATCCCGAAAATTCTGGCAGGGGGCAAAAATTTAATAGCTGATTACACATTTGCAAAAGATGCGCTCTTTGCAGGCATCAACTTGCAAGGTGACGAGTTGAACATGTATCACAAAGTGCATGAGGCGCTCGGTGAAAAAATTCCCAAGCCCGACCTGCTCGTCTATCTACAAGCCAGCACCGACACGTTGATGTCTCGCATCACGTTGCGCGACCGTCCCTACGAAAGGCAAATGGAACGGGCTTACATTGACGAACTCAATCAGGCATATGAAAATTTCTTTTTAAAACCAGTTGACCCCGACTCTGTATTGAAAATTGACTCGACTGATTTGGATATCATCCACAAGCCCGAACACTTCAAGCGGATCGAAAGCCGCATCCGCTCATCCTTAGGTATGGCTGCGTTTCAACAAAATTTGCCTTTGGAATGAACAGGTCGACAGGAATAAATTATGCGCGTTACACGTGAATCACTGCTCCGCATTGCCAAAGAGACCGCTCAGGAACAGGCTTATAACGACAAAGATATTGTGGCCGCTTATCTGACAGGTTCACTTCTCAATGTTGATCCCATGCTGGGCGGTACGGCGGATATTGATATTGTCTTCGTCCACAAGACCCTGCCCAAACAAGCGCGTGAATTCGTAAAACTGACTCCCGATTTCCACCTCGATATCATCCGCCGCACAAAAGATGAATTCAAATCTCCACGTGAACTGCGCAGTGACCCGTGGCTCGGATATGAAATGTATGATCCTATACTATTGTATGAACGCGAGAAGTTTTTCGACTTCGTACAAGCCAGCCTGCGCGCAGGCTTCGATTTTGAACAGCCGGCGCTGATGCTTCAACGCTGCCGAAAAATGCTCTCTCCCGGCCGCCGGGCCTGGCACGAGCTGACTGAAATAACCGCTGCGGCCGGGCCTAAAGAAATAAAGAAATATATGAAGTCTCTTTTCCACGCATTAAATGCAGTGGCGGAATTAAGCGGTCCTCCCATTCAGGAACGCAGGCTGTTACTGGAATTTCCCGCGCGCGCAGAAGCCGCCCAACAAACAACTTTTATTGCGAGTGCATTCGATCTAATTGGCGCAAACCATGTGGATGTTGATAAAATAAAAAGTTGGATTCCAGATTGGAAATCTGCTTTTTCCCTGGCAGCTGAAAAAGCAGATGTGGACATACGCATCAGCTTGACCCGCATGAACTATTATGAGAAAGCCATCCATGCCATGCTCGCAGGAGAGATTCCCTTCGCTGCAATTTGGCCGCTCTTCCACTCGTGGACGTTATCTGCGGGGGTATTGGACGGCGATCATCTCAAATTCTGGCAAAATGCGGCGGGCGAGTTGGGTTTGCTCGGCGTGGGATTTGGAGAACATATGGAAGGACTGGATCATTTCATTGACGATGTCGAAATTATGCTGGATAAAATTGCAAGTGAGAATGGACTCGAAACGTCCGGTGGGATGTAGTTAAACTTCCGAGGTCTTGGAGACTTCGGAAGTTTTTATAAGAGAGTAAAATGCCGATCAGTATCAGAGCCCGCTTCTGGCGCACAGTATTGCGCAAAATATTCAAGGATCAAAAACTCTCCATTACAGAGCGTCGAGCTAGTGGCGCAAAAAATTCAGGGATGCTGGGTCGTGTTCCGAAAACAATAAAAGTTGAGAAGCTTGATATTGAAGGAACTCACGCCGAATGGATTACTCCTTTGGATGCCAGCCGCGAGAAAGTTATTTTATATTTGCACGGCGGTGGATATGTCACAGGGTCGATTGAGACGTATCGCATGCTGTGCGGTTTACTGGCAAGTCATACAGGCGTGAAGGTGCTCTTGTCAGAGTATCGACTTGCGCCAGAAAATCCTTTCCCAGCCGCTTTGGATGATTCACTGAAGGTGTTTCGCTGGTTATTGATGCAGGGATATTCATCTGCCAATATTATTATCTGTGGAGATTCGGCGGGCGGTGGATTAAGTATCGCAACCGTTCTTACCTTGAAGGATAAAAACGAATCACTCCCCGCCGCAGTTGTGTGCCTGTCACCCTGGGTGGACCTGACACTGAAAAATCAAACTCATATCATAAAGGCTGAAGCCGAAGCAATGTTAAGGACAGATGTATTGCGCGAGTGGGCATTGGCATATACAGACGAATCGAATTTGACCCATCCGTTAGTTTCGCCCGTCTACGCAGACTTTCACGGTTTCCCGCCGTTGTTGATCCAGGTCGGCAGTAATGAAATTCTGCTGGATGATTCCATTCTGCTGGCCGAGAAGGCAAAAGCGGATGGCGTGCAAGTGGAGCTCAAAATTTGGGATGGAATGTGGCACGTCTGGCACATATTCGGAGACTTGATACCCGAGAGCAAAAAGGCATACGAAGAGATCGGTCAGTTTGTGCGCGCTCGATTGGAGAGCGGAGTGAGAAAATAATAAATATGAAATCTTCCAATCTGCCTTTTATTTTTCAAGCATTGCTCGCCGCCATCTTTTTCGGGGCAAGTGCACCCATTGCAAAATTATTATTAGGTGACAATATTGCGCCTATCTTCCTGGCGGCTTTCCTGTATCTCGGCAGCGGCACAGGGACCTTGCTCGTCAGGCTGACTCAACGAATGCAATCCACAGAATCCGAAGCGGGCGTCAAACCCCCTGATATCAAATGGCTGGCGGGCGCGATCATTTCTGGCGGAATCCTTGCGCCCATCATTTTGATGATCAGTTTGCAGAACACATCTGCATCCACGGCTTCGTTGCTGTTGAACTTTGAAGGGGTTGGAACAACGGTCATTGCGCTGTTATTTTTCAAGGAAGCCATTAGCCGCCGCGCGTGGACTGCGATCATCGTCATCACACTGGCAAGCATTTTCCTCTCTACAAATTTCGCAAGCGGATTCGGACTCTCGCTCGGCGCGCTGGGAATCATCCTCGCTTGTGTACTCTGGGGTCTGGACAATAACTTCACGCGCAATATCTCTGGCAAGGATCCGCTTGTCATTGTGGCGTGGAAGGGATTGATCGCAGGGACATTCTCATTCTTCCTGGCATATTTTCTTGGAAATCAACTTCCATCATTGAGTTCTATTGTTTACATATTAGTTTTGGGTTTTATCAGCTATGGCTTGAGCACGATCCTGTTCATCCGTTCCATGCGCGGACTGGGCGCAGCACGTACCAGCGCGTTGTATGGCACAGCTCCGCTGGCGGGCGTGCTGTTATCCATTTTTATTTTTGGTGAATTTCCATCTTTTTTCTTCATCATTGCCGCGATATTGATGATCGGCGGCGCGTTGTTGCTTATCAATGAACAGCACGAGCATTGGCACATGCACAGGGTTTTAATCCATGAGCATAGTCACAAACATGATGAGTTTCATAAACACGACAAAGTGGATGGAATCCACTCGCATGAGCATGAACATCCCGCCGAGGAACATGAGCACGATCACATGCCCGATATCCATCACAGGCATGGACATGAGGAATGAATCAACCCGTCCACTTTGGAAAATAGACGGGTTGGTATAGGGTGCGAATGAGTATGTCTTTATTTCTCGGTCAAAACGCCATTTGCGTATTTGTGCAGGACGCTGGAGAGTAGAGTTTGATAAGGAATGCCCTGACGTATGGCTCTCTTTTGCAGATCAAGCAGGTCTTTTTCTGAAATGCGGATATTGACACGTTTATCTTTTCGAAAAGTTGCGCGGGCATAGGTGCGATATTGTTCTTTTTGCTCTTTCAGTTTTTTAACAGATTTCCATTCTTCTGCTTCATATAAAGCGAGAAGTTCAAGTTCATCTTGTTGAAGTTTTAGGCTGCTCATTTTTTACCTCCTTTTAAATACTTCTTTGTTGCTTTTCGGCTCGGAATAATTGTTTTTAGAAAAATCTCATACTCATTTTCTATAAAAGGCACGAGGTATACATATTCATCAATCTGCACCACGAATATTTTTTGTCCTTTATATTTCTCCCGTTTGGGATGTTCAAGCACATCCAGCAGGAAACCTTTTTCAATGTAGAAGACAACATCTTCAAATGAAACCTGTCTCTCCAATTTTAGAAGATCGTTTTTCTCTTCGTTCCACAGGAAGTATTTCATGTGCCAATTTTAGCATTTTGTGTGCCTTTTGGCAACAGGCTGTCAGCGCCCGTCGAAACAGAGCCAACCCCACCCGTCGCAGGAGTGCGGGCAGGAAAATGCTCAGGACTAGAAAAATGTGATAAAACGGGATTCATTATCAGCGAGCAACCAGAGTCCCGATTCAAAATATCAAATTACGAATTACCAATTACAAACCACAAGGAGAAACCATGCCTAGCCTCACCCTCAACCCCCATTTGCCTTTTGGCGAGAATAAGAACGCCGATTGGTATGGAAAGGATATTTTGTCGGTTAAGCAATTCAGCCGCGATGACTTGCAATATGTGTTCGGCGTCGCGCACGAGATGCGCGGAATGGTCGAGCGCATTGGGACGTTTGATCTGCTGAAAGGCAAGATTTTGGCAAACCTTTTTTATGAACCTTCGACGAGAACATCGTCATCGTTTATTGCGGCGATGGAGCGGCTCGGCGGAAGTGTGATCTCGATCAACGAGGTAAAATATTCCTCGGTGTCGAAGGGCGAGAGTTTGCCCGATACGATCCGCACGCTCGAATGTTACGCGGATGTGATCGTGCTGCGTCACCCTGAAACGGGATCGGCGGCCATTGCGGCGAAGGCGGCCAAGAAACCTGTCATCAACGCGGGCGACGGCGTGGGCGAACATCCGACTCAGGCCCTGCTGGATACATTTACGATCATGGAAGAGATGGGGCGTTTGGATAATTTGAACGTGACGATGCTCGGCGACCTGAAATATGGCCGCACCGTTCATTCATTGGCGCGTTTGCTGACGAACTTTACCAATATCAAGTTGAATTATGTCTCGCCTGATATTTTGAAAATGCCAAGGGATGTAATGGATGAAGTTGCCGCGCAGAGTGTGCCGCAGACTGAGTATTCGTCACTTGATAAAGTGCTGGCTGAAACCGATGTGTTGTATGTGACGCGCGTGCAAAAGGAACGCTTTGAAGACCCCGCTGATTATGAAAAGGTGAAGGGCGCATATGTGATCGACCCTGAGATCATGAAAGCCGCGAACGCGAAACGGGATATGATCGTGATGCATCCGCTGCCGCGTGTCGGCGAAATTTCACCGGACTTTGACGATGATCCGCGTGCCGCTTATTTCCGTCAGATGGAATATGGCTTGTATGTGAGGATGGCGCTGCTGGCATTGGTGTTGGGCAAGGCGTAACGGTTACAAGTTTGCAGGTTGGAACGTTTAAACGTTCCAACCTGCAAACTTTCTTAAAAAGGATCGACTCGGTAATTTTTTTGACTGTGCCATACTCTTAAATGACACAACCTCCCATCTGGGAGGTTGTGTATTTAGCAATGTAATTATTTGCCAAGTAAAGCGGCGATTGCATACACAAGGGCCAAGGCAGGAGCGACAATGGCAGGAATCATACCGCCATCGGCAGGGATCACTCCGTGGCCGACGACCAGGAAGTACAACCACATGCACCAACCAGAAATTGTCTTA
>JANODZ010000313.1:0-4191 GCA_031412935.1 Anaerolineales bacterium | reverse complement strand
TCGGTCGCGTTTGCAGGTCTTGAAAAAATGTTGAAAGCCGGTACGATCGGCAAGGAAGAAACCGTTGTAGTTAACTGCACGGGACACACCTTTCCGGTTGAAAAACATGTTCTCGGCGATCAGTGGGCTGTGGATGTCCATCTCAGTGAATCACAAGCGCCCGCCCCGCGCGAGGGTTTGCAAGCCGCGCTTGAGAATCTGGATGAAAAGACAACCACGGTGCTTTTGGTGGATGACAACGCAGACGATGCGCTGCTGATCCGCCGCCTGCTGGAGGGTAAAAAATCCTACCGTATATACCACGCCAAGGATGGCCTGGAAGGGTTGGCGCTGGCGCGCCAACACCTGCCCGACCTGATCATTAGCGACTTGACGATGCCTGGCATAGACGGCTTTGGCTTCGTGGAAGAACTTAAGCTCGACCCGCGCACAAAAGACATACCGGTTGTGGTTGTCAGCGCAAAAGATATCACCCCTGAAGAACGCAATCGACTTCACGGACACATAGAAGCCCTGTATCAAAAAGGTTCACTGCCAACGCGCAACTTTGTAGATAAAATGATCAATGTCATCGAAGACAAGAATGGCGCTTAGGAGATAAATTATGGGAAATACTATTCTTTATGTCGAAGACAATCCAGATAACGTTATGCTGGTCAGACGCGCCCTTGAAGCGCGCGGTTATAAATTATTACCTGCCCTGAACGGGATCAATGGTGTCTCGATGGCAGAAAACGAAGAGGTGGATCTAATCCTGCTCGACATCAACCTGCCCGATATTGACGGTTATGAAGTGGCTCGCAGAATACGCCGCAGTGGCAAAAAAAAATCCCTCATCTATATACCCATTATCGCGGTAACCGCCAACGCCTTAAAAGGCGACGCTGAAAAAGCCCTTGAAGCGGGCTGCGATGTATATATGTCCAAACCGATCAACATCCGCGAATTATGGGCGCGTGTGGAGGCATTTTTACCCTCCCCAATGCCGCCGAGATGATGCTTGCCAAAGAGCCATCCGCCAACCTTGGTCTCATTCGTATTATTGATAGAACTTAAATGTTAAGATAAGGGGTAGGCTTATTCACCATATGAAATTCACAGTTTTTTTCCCGATTGTCAAACTCCGCAACCAGCCTGATGAGCGCGTGTTGATATTTATTACATAAACTAAAGTATCTCGATCAGAGATAAGCGCAATCAAAAGCAGGATGACTAGGATCATCCTGCTTTTGATTGCGCTTTGTGGTAATTCTATGCCTGCTTTCGAGCTGTAACTTCGATTTCAATTTTCATACGAGGGTCGGCCAAGCCGGCAGAGATCATCGTGGCGGCCGGGCGTACCTCTCCAAAATACTTACGTAAAATGGGCCAGCATTGTTGAAAGTCTGCGCCGTTCGGCACAACATACGTTACACGAACGACATCCTTTAGGCTTGAGCCAGCTTGTTTTAAAGCGGACTCAATATTTTTCAGGCACTGTTCGGTTTGCTCTAGCAGGTTATCTGAAATGGTCATGGCTGCATAATCAAAACCGGTTGTCCCGGAAACAAACACCCAATCTCCATCAACCACTGCGCGAGAATAACCGATCTGTTCTTCAAAGGTCGAACCTGAACTAATAAGTTTTCTGGTCATCAAAGTTCCAAAATGATTTACGGATTTACGGTAAATGTAGGCAGTGTGCCATTTGAGAAAATCAAATTTGGGAAAACCCCTTCCGGCGTGAATATAAATTTATCTGTGGGCTTGATAGCCGCAGAATTTGCCAACGCAATTTGCAAAGCGACAAAAGATGGATATTTTTGGTAGAGCTCAGCCAGCGCAAGTTCCTTGGCAATATCCACTAAAGCCTGCTCGTCAGCAACTTTTTGCAAAAGGATGGTTAATTCCAACTGCGCTTTTGTGTTGATTTTTTCCTGTTCAATCACCGCAAGCTCAGCTTCCAATTGCTGCCGTTTTAGATCTTGCAATATCGCTTGCTGTCTGGCTTCCTCCTGCAATTTAGATTGCTCCACTCGTATACTGCCTTCTTGCACGGCTTGTTGTGCAGTTGCCTCCTGCTTGGCTTTTTCAGCATCCTGTTTTGCTTTCTCAGTAGCCAGGCGGCTTTGCACTATGGCATCCAGCCCGGCTTGCACCGCAGGTGAAATCGTGATTTGCGGCACAGCCACATTCCGTACTTCCAATCCCAAAGGTTCAGCCTGTCCACTCAACTCTTCATCAATACATGCGCGCAATTCGTCACGCCCAGACCCGATAACTGCCTCATCAAATTTCTTATCGCCAACACACACCTTCATAGCCTGCAAAGTAAAGGCTGTCATACGTTGTTGCAGCGATTCATCATTTAAGTAAATATTTCGATAGCGCGAATAGTTGGAGATAACAATATCGGCTTCCCTTGGGCGAAACACATCAGCAGTTACTTCCAACCCGATACGTTGTTTATCAATTGTGATTAATTCGGGGTCATCCACAGTAATGGCAACTGCGCTGGTTGTGATTTTTACCAAATCAACAAATAAACCAAAATCATACGCGATGCCTGGCTGTAACACGCCTTGAATTTGACCCGCTTCGATAGTCACACCAACCTGATCATTCTCGATCACTTCAAAATACCAAAAAGATCTTGCCGCGTTAGACAGGATGGCAATAACAATTATTGCTATAACCAAGTTAATCAACCAGCGTGGAATTACAGATAAAAAGGATAGCATTGGATTGGACGGCGTTGAATTTTGTTTTTGATTCTGATTTTGAGCGTTTGGATTTTTCATCATGATCTCCTCAATAATTTTTATTGATTATATCGAATTTTAGCTTGATCCTACAAAGGGGTTATTCATCTTCTCATACCCCACCGTCGTCTCGGGACCATGGCCGGACAACAAACGAGTTTCAGCGGGCATGGTAAAAATTTGTGTGCGGATGCTGTTTTCCAAAGTATCCCAATCCCCGCCGGGCAGATCTGTGCGTCCGACACTGCCATTGAAGATCAAATCGCCGCAAAAACAAATATTTTCTTTAGCGACATATAATACACAATGACCTTTTGTATGACCAGGTGTATAGCGCACTTCAAATTCACTTAAGCCCAGTTTTAATATTTGTCCATGGCTAAAATCAATGGTCGGTTCAGGGCCAGGATCAATTTCCAGGCCAAAGGCCGCGCCGCCGCCGCCCGCGCGCCAGAGGACGTGGTCATCGGGGTGCAGGGCCACATGCGGCAGAGGATTCAACGCATCCGCGATTTCAGCGGCGCCGCCAATATGATCAAAATGCGCATGCGTATACCAGAGATGACCAATTCTCCAGCCGCGATCCTGCGCAGCTTTGAGAATCATACGACCATCCCAGGAGGGGTCGATGACCACTGCTTCTTTTGTTCCAGGGTCAGCAACCAGATAGGCGTTGGTTTGAACAGGGCCAAGTGTAAAAGAGACAATTTCAAGCATCGCTTAAACCCTTTCGAGGGGAAAAGATAAAACTAATCATAATCGAAACAACGATCAATCCGATTGAAATTGGATAAACAACAAAAGGATCAATTTCAAACAAATACCCCGCAAGCGGCGGTGTGAGAATGAAAATTACAGCGCTGACTGTTTCCATGACACCATAGCTAATTCCCATTTGCGACTCATGCACAAGCTCGCGAGCCTGCGCCAATGCCATCGGGCGGCCGGCACGAAACCCGCCCAGCAGAAAATATCCCAGTGCGAAGATGGGCAGAGCTGTGCCTTTCCAGATAAACACAGCAAATAATATGACCAATGCCTGCGCAAACATAAATCCATAGCGCGGGTTGACACGGCTAAAGGCAATCGCCATCAACGAATTACCCAATGCGCCGGCTGTAAAAATAATCCCTGTTTCGCTCAACGAAAGTCCACGCACACCTTCGAGAAAATTTGGGGTAAGCGGCTGAGCCAGATACATCGAAAACATGGCAAATGCCAGCACGCCCATTAAAGTAACAAATCGATGATTACTCATAAGGCTTGGCGGAGGGGAATCAAGGTCGTGAGGGTCAAGCGGTTGACTCTTGGCAAAGAACATAAAAGCATTCGAAAAAACAAACACTCCCGCCGCCACCAGAAAGCTCCTCTGCATTCCATAATGATCCCCGATCCATCCGCCGGTGACAGGACCCAATGCCATACCCATGCCGAAAGTGGCAGTGGTCAG
>JANODZ010000312.1:0-3205 GCA_031412935.1 Anaerolineales bacterium | reverse complement strand
GGCAGGAGCATCAGCGCATCTGCACCTTGTGCTTCAGCCTCCCGCGCACGCTGGCTGGCTACTTCCCAACTATGGTCGGAAATGGAGATGAAGCCCGCCACGGATTGAGAAGCTGATGTTTCTGCCAAAAGAAGCTTCTGAAAGCGGGCGCGATCGTTGTCAGCTAGTTTATAGAATTCGGTGGCGAGACCAAATAAGGTCAGGGCTGAAGCGCCGGTTGTGAGTAAGTGTCGAACAAGGGCCTGGAAACTATCCTCGTCCAGGGATCCCGCATTGGTAAAAGTTGCAGCTACAATTGGAATGATGCCAGCAAATTGTTTTGACATAAAAAAATAGCCGCCAAATTTTGATTTAGGTTACCACCCGGTGAAGAACCACAAAACCATGCAGCCAAAGGGCAAGGAAAATATAACGCCAAAAACGGCCGCCATAATAAATTGCTCGGATTGCCCGCCTTCCCTGGGGATGCGGCTGCCGATCAATCCACCCGCCAAACCGCCCGGCGAAGCCAATATGAATGCAAAACCAATAATGGAAATCAGGCTGGGTCCCGCGCCATAATAATGTCCCACTAACACTATGGCGGGGAAAATCGCAGGCCAAATAAGGCCAACCACTATCGTGGCCATGGCACCCACCACCCATCCGGTTAATGCAAATACCAAAGGTTTGGGCATCTTCATTTGTTTTTATCCAATCGACTATGGTATTAAATTTTCTAAACGGGTAACAGATCGGACATTTTTTCAGGCGCTATGGTCGGATTTGATTCATAAAGATAACAAGAGGCAGCTTGATGTTCGCTTAAGCGGAAGAGGGGTGGGGATTGGCTGCACTTATCCATCACAAATGGACAGCGCGAAGAGAACTTACAGCCAACGCTTTTTTCAGAAAGTTCAGATTCTCTAACCTTGATCTCGGTCTCCCCCCAGCGGCGATTCATATCCGGCCATGGGATCGAGTCTATTAACAATTTGGTATAAGGGTGCTGCGGATTTTTAATTACCTGATCCACATCACCCGCTTCCATCACCTGGCCGCGATAGAGAACCACGATCGAATTAGCGATGTGATAAGCGGTAGTAAGATCGTGGGTAATATAAATTATCGAAACTCCAAAATCTTTTTGTAAACCACGCAAGGTTTCCAAAATATTAGCGCGCAGCGAAGCATCCACCATGGATACAGGTTCATCGGCGACCAATAATTTTGGACGAAGTAAAAGTGCGCGCGCAATGTTGATTCGCTGCCGCTGCCCACCCGAGAGTTGATGCGGGAAGCGGCCCAGCACATCTCCGGGGCGCAAGCCAACAGCGGTGAGCGCTTCAACCATTTTATCCATCGCTTCACTTTTTGATTTAGCCAATTTGAAACGCGCGATGGGAACGGTCAGTAAATGATCGACTGTATAGAACGGGTTGAATACCGCAAACGGGTCCTGGAATACAGCCTGCACCTCTCGTCGGAAAAGCATTCTTTCTTCGCCGCGCAGGGTATGAATATTTTTGCCTTTGTAGAGAATCTGGCCGGAAGAAGGCGCAACGAATCCCAATAACAACATCGCCAGAGTGGTCTTGCCGCTGCCGCTTTCTCCAGCTACCGTCATGATCGTTGGCTGTTCCGCATCTATTTTCATAGACATGTTATTTAATGCGATCGTTGAAACACGGGAAAGTAATCCGCGTGAATAAGTTTTTGTTACGTTTTTAAATTCCAGGAGATCAGACATGGCTTAGGCTTTCTCCGAGTAAAGGTGGCATTCGAGAATCCGTCCGCCGGATAAGGTGATGGAGGGTGGACGTTGTGTTTTACAAGATTCCATAACCTGTGAACAACGGGGGTGAAAGGCACAGCCTCCGGGAAGTTGTAATAGCGCCGGCGCCATACCGGGAATCCCGTTGAATACTCCCTTGTTTTCAAGGTTGGGCAAACTGTGGATGAGGGCCTGGGCATAAGGGTGCTTGGGTTCAGTAAACATATCCCGCACACTGCTTAATTCCATAATCCGCCCGGTATACATCACCGCTACTTTGTCTACAAATTGGGCCATCAAGCCCATATCGTGGCCGATCAAAATTACGGCCGCGCCAATTTGCTTTTGCACGCGATCAATGGTTTCCATGACCTGTCGTTGCGTAACCACATCCAATGCACTGGTGGGTTCGTCGGCAATGATAACTTTCGGTTTCAGCAAAATACTGATGGCGATGCAGGCACGTTGTTTCATTCCACCGCTAAGTTCATGGGCGTACATTCTAAAAACGCTGCTGTTCAAGTCTACTGATTCGAGCGCTTCTTTACAGCGTTTTTCAATTTCAGCTTCAGTGAAACCGACATCGTGAGCCTTGATCGCATCCACCATTTGAGCGCCAATCCGTGTAACTGGATTAAGCGAATTCATTGCGCCTTGTGGAATATAGGCAATTTTGCTAAGGCGTGCTTTCAGCATGGTTTGATCGCTGAGGGTCATTAGATCGATGTCATCTACAATGACCTGACCTCCTTCGATTCGGCCCGGGGGTTTGATCATCCGCATCATAGCCAGCGCCATGGTACTTTTACCTGAGCCGGATTCACCCACCAAACCCAACTTTTCACCTGCATTGAGTGTTAAATACACTCCATCCAGTGCGCGGGCGCGGCCAGCATCTGTATAATAAGTTACTTGTAAATTCTTAACTTGAAGAACGGGTGTCATGGATTCACCTTGAAGGAATTATTCGGATTTGCGAATTCGGGGATTGGCAAGTTCATCCAGACCCATATTGACGAGAGCCAGCGACCCAAGAATGAGCACCAAAGCCAGGGATGGCGCCAAGGGCCACCACCACCAATTATTGAAAAATGCGCTCGCGCCTTGCGCCGCCCAAATGATATTCCCCAGCAATGGCTCGCGCAACGGGCCAAGCCCCAGCACAGCCAAATAAAATGAGGCAAACACTGCATAGAAAACCTGGTTCACAAAAGCAGCCGCAATGAACGGCAGCAGGTTAGGCAGAATTTCCCTGAAGATAATGCCTGAGTCGCCCATGCCTGAAAGTTTTGCAACGGAAACAAACTGGCGTTCCTTCATAGTTAGCACTTGCGCGCGAATCACCAAAGTGGGTCCCATCCAGGCGAGCAGCACTACAACGAATGCCATGGTATAGATGGTGACGTCACGTTTGTCCAGCGAGCCGGCCAGGATGACTTGAATCAAAAAGGC
>JANODZ010000311.1:0-6693 GCA_031412935.1 Anaerolineales bacterium | reverse complement strand
GCCCATTTCATCATCACATACGGAAATTCAATTTGATGTTTAGACTCTTCTGTGATCATCAGCAGACATTTTTACGTCCGCGTGGGCGAGGGTCATCAAAGCCGACAAGCTGACCAATTCCGCGCCGACGATGACCGCGCGCCTGCCGACAGGCAAATGCTCCTGATATACAAAACGCTGTAATGATCCCGTTGTAAATATCCCCGCCGGACGCGTTCCCGGAATCAACTTCGCCGAACGCGGCCGCTCACGCACGCCGGTCGCCAGCAAAATAGCCCCTGCTTCGATTTCGCCCAATCCATTTGGCGAAGTGAATTTTAAAGCGCTCCCAACACCGTTCGCGGCGATGGCTCCCCAGCCTGTGATCGTCGTGGATGCGCGAATCTCCACATCATATTTTTCTGCCAGCTCACGATAATATCTTGCATAGCGTGGACCAGAAACCATTCTCCACAAATCCGCGCGTCCAAAACCAGTATGATGACAAAAGCGCGGCATCCCGCCGGCTTCGGGTTCGCGCTCCACTACGATAATGTTTTTGATACCCAGCTTCTTCAATTCGATTGCAGCCGATAAACCCGCAGGGCCGGCGCCAACAATTAAAACATCGCAAGTCGTAGCAGTGACTTTAGTCGCTTTTTCAGCCATATCCACAAAACGACTAAAGTCGTTACTACGGTTTTCCAGAGTTTTTATCAACGCTGCATGACAATTGAATCCCTGACATCTTCCCTGCGAAGCGCGCGTTCGTCTTCGCAAGCCATCCAAATTCGTTGCGGGTATCGTTGCGTTCATGGCATCGGTCAACTCAGCGCGCGAAACTCTTTCACAATGACAAACCATCTCAGCATAGTGCGGATTCTTTGCGATCATTTCAGAATCCTGATGCGGACGGATATCTGCCTGCCCAATCGTCGGCATTTTTACGGGTTTGAAATCATCCTTCAATCTTAAATCCAAACCTGCGCTGCGCAATAACTCTACTGCGTACTCAGCAATTCCCATCGCCGCCGAAATTCCCGTTGACCGAATCCCGCCGACGCATAAATATTTTTGTTCCGCATGCATCTCGATTTGATAATCGCTATGCTCCGTTGCCGCGCGCAAACCAGAATATGTCGCTGTCACTTCCTCGTCAAATAATTGCGGCAAAATTTCACGCCCCTTGCCGATCAATATTTCCAAACCTTCAGCAGTTGTTTGCGTGGCAGTCTTGTGCGAAGCGGGCAAATCCTCCGCAGTCGGCCCAAGCAAAATATTTCCATAGACCGTCGGGCTGATCAACACCCCTTTTGTTTTGGATGTCGGCACTGGCAGCAAAACATGATTAATGAGAGTCCGCGCGAATTTATCGTAGATGATCAATTGCCCGCGCCGCGGCGTGACCTTGAAACTGGTGCGGCCAAAAAAAGCATTGATCTCATCTGAAAACAATCCCGCCGCGTTGACAATATACCTCGCACGTAAAACGCCCCCCTCCCCTGCCAGAACCCAACCATCCTGATCTTGTTTTATGCTTCGCACTGGATGATTTAAAAACAACTCCGTATCATTTAACACCGCCTGAGTTGCGAAAGCCAAAGGTAATGTAAACGTGCAAAGAATCCCCTCCCCTGGCACGAACAGTGCGCCAAACGCGCTCTTGTTGATATTTGGCTCGCGCTTATATATTTCCGCGCTAGAAATGATGCTTACATCCGTCTCGCCATTATCATGTGCCTGCTTTAACAATTTAGGTAACTTCTCAAACTGTTCTTGATTCCATGCAATTAATAACCCGCCCAATCTTTCATGCGGAATATTTGCTTCGGGCAGAAATTTATCCATCAAAGTATAACTGCGCTTCAACAGTTTCGCTTCCAACGAAGCGGGCTTCGCGTCATAGCTGGTATGCCAGATCGCTGTGCTGGCTTTGGATGTCCCCATGCCCACATCAGACTCAGACTCTACGAGTGCAATTTTGAGTCGATAACGAGAAAGCTCACGCGCAATCGCAGACCCGACCACCCCCGCGCCTATAATTGCAATGTCAAATGTTTGTTTCATAGCATCCTATTTCGTCATTGCGAGGGTGTACTTGCTATTTTGCCCGAAGCAATCCCCTTAATATCCTGGAGATTGCTTCGTCGGGAAGAACACCCTCCTCGCAACACTTGCACCAGCACGCAAGTGCAGGTGTGACATTAATCCAATTGATGAAACCCCTTCACAGCTTCAAGCGCATGATTCCACTGCGCCAGTTTCTTTCTTCTTTCCTCTTCCTTCATCGCTGGCTGATAAGTTATCTCAGATTTCCAATTCGTAGAAAGTGAATCAAACGTTGTGCCAAGCGCCGAAACACCAGCAAGATTTGCAACTCCAATGGCAGTAGCCTCCAACGCAGCGGAGACTTGCACCTCGAGATTTAACAAATCCGCGATCATTTGCATGAGGTAGGGATTGCCCGATGGACCGCCATCCACTTTGAGATGCGGCGGCGCTTGCCCTAAATCCTGTGACATCGCCATTACCACTTCATAAACTCGGCAGGCAATCCCATCCAGCGTGGCGCGGACAATATCATCGGAGCTGGTGCTGCGATTTAATCCAAACATCGCGCCGCGCACATCTGTCCGCCAGTGCGGGGCAGCCAGACCCTGCAAAGCTGGGACAACCACCACGCCGGAATCTGTCGAGCGATGTGAGGCATCATTACTGGATGCTGAATCAGGGATCAATTTCAAATTATCCCGCAGCCATTGCACCGCTGACCCTGTGACAAAAATCCCGCCATCGAAAGCGTAGGCGGTTTGGCCGTTAAAGTTCCAGCCGACCGTGGTAAGCAAGCCGTTATTAGATAACTTTGGTTTGTCACCAATGTTCATTAATAAAAAACTGCCGGTGCCAAAAGAACACTTCATCTCCCCCGCAATGAAACAAGCCTGACCGAATAATGCGGCTTGTTGGTCAACTAACAATGCGTGAAGCGGCAAAAGTTTTCCATTTCCAAAATCCACATCGCCAATGTATCCCGCGGACGGTTTTACCTCAGGCAGCATACTGCGCGGCACATCGAATAATTTCAACAGATCATCGTCCCATTCAAATTTATTCATGTCAAATAACAAGGTGCGCGAAGCCGTGGATGGGTCTGTGATGTGCAGCCTGCCATTGGTCAACGACCAGATGACCCAGGTTTCTGTTGTCCCAAATAATAATTTGCCTGCATGCGCCTGTTTGCGAATTTCCGGATAATTTTCAAATACCCATTTGAGTTTTGGCGCGGAGAAATAACTGTCGAGTAATAAGCCTGTTGTTTTTCGCAGCAGCTCCAGGTCCACTTTTGATGCGAGCGCTTTACAAACCGATTCGCCTCTCGTGTCCTGCCAGACGATGGCGCGAGTCACCGGCTCGCCTGAATCCTTATCCCAAACGATAAAGGTCTCGCCCTGGTTATCAAAGCCTACTGCTGAAATATCATATTTGTCGAGCAAAGGCGCGCAGGCATCTTTTACAGTTTGAATAATATCTGCCGGCTCCTGCTCGACCCAGCCGGCCTGCGGAAATCGCGCCGGCAGTTGCGCAGAATTCTTCTCCAGCATCTCGCCGAGTTCATTGACGATGACTGCCGTTGTTTGGGTTGTGCCTTGATCAATGCCGAGCAGGTATTTCATAATTAGACTCCATAAGACCGGACAGGATTTAGAGAATAGACTTTATCGGAAACAATCCGCAGATTTCGCAGATTGTGCAGATTTGTAATTTCCAAGAGAAAAATCTGCGAAAATTTAGGTCACACCTGCACCTTCGGCATCGCTCCGCGAATGCGAAGCCGATGTGGCACCAGGTGCAAGTGTCTGCGGATAAAATGTTTGTTTTTTTAATTACCGATGAAAACCTGTCAGGTCTTTAGCTCATATATAAAAGCGGCACCTCTTTCGAGATACCGCTTTTATATCCTAGACTTTATCGGCAATAAGCAAAAACATATTTCGGGACGCTGACCGCGTTGCGCGCAGAAAAACGCAGATTTTCTCTTTAGAATCAGCGCAAATCAGCGTTCATCTGCGTCCAAATTTAATTTCCGATAAAGTCTACTAAATCAATCAAAACATCAATGCTAATCTTTGTACTTGGATTCGATATCAGCGATCTTCTTTTGATTCTCTTTGATCTTGGCGCCCATGGGCACGCCTTCAAAGGATTTGTTGATTCCCGCGACCCAGATGATCGGCAATATCACTATCATCCCGACAGTCAAATAGAAAACGGGCACATTGGGCGGGAAGAAGCCTGTTGTCGCCAAAAGCGCCACACCCAAACCGGAGACAAGCGCGATTGGCTTGGACCATGCGCCCAGGTTGAACGGACCCTTTTCATTCCAGGTTTTGCCCTCTGCAAAGAATCCGGCCAGAACAGGGGTTGCATACGAAATGTACAGAAAGACCGCGCAGCCTGTAGCGAGAACGAGGAAGATATCCACACCTTCCAAGCCAAGTTTAGCGCCAATGATTCCCGTTAAGGATGTGATGAACGCCAACACAGCGCCAGTCCAGATGGCATAGGTAGGCGTGCGGTATTTTGTGCTGATGTGCGAGAGGAAGCCGGAAGCCGGCAATCCGCCGTCGCGGGCGAAGGCAAACATCATGCGCGATGTGGATGTAAGGCCAGCCAGTGCGCAAATATAGTTTGTGATCACAATGCCCACAGCAAGTATCAGGCTCAGGGCATATGGCATTCCTGATGAACTCCACATATAGAAGAACGAGTTGAAGCCTGCGGCCGCGCCTTCATCCAAGCTGGGCATGGTTAATACAAAGGCTGCGACCATGACGAGACCAAAGATCCAGGAATAGAAGACGGAAGTCCACATTCCTTTTGGCACATTGACTTGAGCGTCATGCGTTTCTTCGGATGTGTGACCTGAGGCGTCAAAGCCGGTAATGGTATACATCACGTAGATCAGCCCGAAGAAGAAAGCCAGGAACAGGCTGTTCACAGCATTTGGAATTACGTTACCCCCCGGCTCACCTGTGTAGTTGGTAAAGGTCACCAGGCGTGAGAAATCCAGCGCAACAGGCGAGTAGGCGAACAGCGTAATAACAAATACAACTGTCAGGGCAAGGATCAAATAGCCGCTAAAATCGGTGAGTTTGGTGGTGAGCTTGATGCCGTAGTGGTTGAAAAGCGCCTGTGTGACCAGACATATGATCACGAAGATGTGTTGGGTATTAAGGTTCCAGGTTGAGGAGTCCATTCCCAGAAATTGTCCTCCGAGCACAGTATCAACCAACAAACCTTTGAAGAAGACCGCATATAGAAAGACATCCACAGAGGATACAACGAACAGAAGCCCAAGCAAATTAAACCAGGCTGCCATCCAACCAATGAATTTTCCACCGAGGATCGAAGCCCAGTGGTACAAGCCGCCAGCGGTGGGATACGCGGAGGCGATCTGCCCCATGCTGAAGGCGACCATCAAGGCGAAAAAACCGCCCACCAGCCAGCCAATGAAAGCGCCGCCGCTGCCTGCGGAATTGAAAGCGGCATAGAACGCGGAAATACCGCCTGCCAGGATATTAATAATTGAGAATGAAATTGCGAAGTTCGAGAACCCGCTCATGCGGCGGGATAGTTCCTGCGCATACCCCAAATTATGTAAAACTTTCTTATCTTGCTCCATACTTTTTTTATCAGCCATTTTCCTAATTCTCCTTGTGATAATTTTTTAGTACATCAAGAAACTTAACTTACGAAGAACAATTTATGTATTCCGATACGCCTCCTCATTCCCTAACGGGAATCATCCTCTGAATGGTATGTTTTGAAAACACTTGCACTAAGCCAAAGGTGCGGGTATTCCTATATTATTCCACAAATAGCCCCTTGATAAAATAGACCAAATGTTCCATTTTGATAATTGGACTCGCACGACACGCTCAAAAATCTTTCCTCCCAAATGGCTTTTGAAGCAGATGAAGAACCGCGTCTTTCTTCCCCGCCCCCGGGCTGCTTCAGTCCGAAGGAAAGGGATCAAGCCTTTGCACATCCCGCCCAACCCGCCAATGGACAGAAGATTATCGAGAATTCCGCCGCGCCATACATTTTCCTAAGTGGACGCAAACCTGCTAAACAATCTCCGCTAGTTTAGAAATTGTTATTATTCTCGAAAAAAAACTGAAAATTTCACAAATTAATAAATAAATATCGTCAGAATCCGCACATGTTACGAATTTTGACGATATTCCTTTTTTTGATCGGGCTTAAAATATCAGCCGCCCATGGTCACAGCGAAGACATCATAGTAGGTTCCTGCGCCAAACCCGTCAAAAAGAATATTGTCACCCGGCTTAATATTTGGCAATTGTCGTAGAAATACAAGCATATTACTGGCCGCACTCACATTCCCAAAATCACTTACCAGCCAGGGCATGGGGAAATTAATCCCGATATTTTGCAGCTGCTTTGCCTTCAATTGATTGATCTTGTAATTGGCGTGATGAACAATGCCAACCGATATCTTCTTTTCAGGCGTGCCCAATTTGTCCATCAGGTCGGCATATTCATTGAATACTTCAGTCACCACTTTTACGCCGGCAAGATCGAAGGCCCGTCGCTTCGCGCCCCACAAGGCGCCTGACCGCCACCTCGCCCGCTGCCGCGGCCGACTCGCTCACGCGCCGTCGGCCGCAGTGTCTTTCGGGCTCGTGCGGC
>JANODZ010000310.1:0-19372 GCA_031412935.1 Anaerolineales bacterium | reverse complement strand
GCATCTTCAAATATTTTCAATGGCGGTCTCACAAGTCCGGCGCCAACTTGGCCCACACCCGCGTTCTTGTGAGCAATACCTGTGTTAATGCGGGGTGTGATTCCCAATTCAACGACTTTGCGAATATCAATGCCTGTGGGTGTGCCGCGGAAATCAAGGACGGGCATGGTGAAATATTTACTTTCAGCGAATGTAATTTCATACATTTCGAGAGTCGCGTTGATCGCATCTTTCGGTGAGCCGCCTACAAAGGTGACAATTGCGGGCGCGGTCGCCATGGCAAATCCGCCGATGCCTGCTGTTTCCGTGATCGCGCTGTCGCCGATGTCTGGATTTGCATCATCCTGTGAGAATCCAGAAAAGAATAATCCAACCGGAATTTCTGCGGGCGCGGTAAACCATTGCTTCTCGCCGAGTCCGCTGACACGGATTCCAAAGTCTGTGCCGTTGCGCGCCATGGTTGTGACAATCGTACTTCCCTCCACGCCATGCGCCGCGTCGGTCATTGCCTTACAAGCCGCCATGATAGGATTCAAAACACTCAATGCATTATCACCAAGAAATTGTAAAACTTCTGATTCAGCAGAATCATCTTTCACCACTTTTGCAATCAACGGTGCTAACAATTTCAAATACAACAATGAGCCTGCTTTATTGCGATTATGTCCTTCATCGCCCATGTGTAACGCTTCTGCGATCAACGCGCGCAAATCAAGTCCACTAGATTGCGACAATGCATCTGCCAATGCAACACCCAAGACATCGTTCATCCAGTGTAATTTTTTCAACACCTCTTCGCTGTATGCACCATACCGTAAAACTTTTCCGTAACCCTCATTGAGATTAGAAAAAGATTTATTCCCATGTTCGGCATTTTCAACCACATAGACTTTCATCGAAGCGGATGTGACTCCCGCCATCGGTCCGACCGTGCCGTGATGATGACACGCATCAAACTCGACCTCGCCTCTTTCGACCATTGAGGTTGCTTCTGCTTCTGATTTAGCGATTCCCTCGAACAGCATCGCACCGATAATCGCTCCACGCAGCGGACCAGACATCCGCGCCCATTCAATCGGCGGGCCAGCATGGAGAAACAGATTGTCCTTCATTCCCGGGATAACATCGCGCGCAACAGCAACAGCTTTCAAGATAGGGCGCGCTTCCATCAGACGGTTGATGGCAGTGGTATTGGCTTGATCAATGTTCATGTTCGACTCCTGGTAATTTGTAATTGGTAATTACCACTTACCAATTACTTTTACTTCTTCATCTTCGTCAGCAACGCGGCTAGTCTCTCATTCCCACCCGCAGTCGGACGCCACTCCACATGCACGGCTTGCGCTCCCTGCGATATAAGGCTGTCATAAAAAGATTCCAGACCGACATTGATGGCGGCGAGTGGTTGTGTCAGGCGTTCAAGATTTACTGGCGGAAATTCATTGGATGCGTTATTACCGAATCGCAAGCTAATATATTCCACCGCTTCGGTTGCTGTGCGAAATACAACAACACCTGCTTCTTTCAATTGCTCAACCTGAGATTGAAGATTCTGTGGGTCATCGTCCGTGCCAATCAAAATCGCCACAAACTCCAATTCTCTAATTCTCTTCTCTCGAATCTCCTTTATAACAGAAACTAATTCTCCCGCAGGATCAAGATGCGAACCTTCTCCGAGAACCACGTCAAATAAAATCATGCCAACTTCTGGGTCAGCCCCTTCCTGTTTCATGCGGCGGATTCGCAAATCGTTATCTATCATCGGATGCAGACGACCAACCATAAAGAATTCGTCCCCAAGGTCGATGATGGTATGCGCTTCACTCTTGAGCGGGTCTTTTAGTAATTGGTAATTGGTAATTGGGGCGTTGGAGTAAATTGGAGAGAGAGATGCTTGTAAACCAAGCAAAGTTTCGTACGCGAGCGTGCCGCCTGAAAACAAGCCCCGTAAATAGTAATTGGTAAATGGTAATTCACCGCCACTTACTAATTCCCAATTACTATTTACTATTTCTATTTTTACTGCCATTTCCGCTGCCTCGCTCAAACTAATTGCAAAGTGCAGGTTGCCAATTTTTCTAGCGGGTGGGGGATAGCCAATAAAATAAATCACAACAGGTTTACCTGTTTGTTGAGCAGAAGAAATTAATTGTGTGGCGACATCAGGAGATGGTGGTTTGGATATTAATGCAATTACTTTTGTATCAGGGTCGCGGGCTAGTACAGCTAATGCTTGATTTGCTGTAATTGCACCAACATCGGATTTTAAGTCACGTCCGCCTGTACCGATGGCATGAGAAATTCCGCGGCCAAGATTGTGAATATGACTCGTGACTGCTTGTGTGCCTGTACCTGAAGCGCCAACTACACCAATTGAACCGCGGCGGACACGATTTGCGAATCCTAAACCAATACCGTTGATGATGGCAGTTCCGCAATCTGATCCCATCACTAGCAGACCTTTTTCTCTTGCGGTTTTTTTCAATGAAATTTCATCTTCAATCGAAACATTGTCACTATAAAGAAAAACATGTTTATTTAATTCAAGTGCATCGCGTGCGACTCCTGCCGCATAACGACCCGGGACTGAAATCAAGACCCAATTGGCTTCAGGCAATTGTTTGACTGCTGCATTCAAACTACGCGGACGAAAATCCTCTGAAATAGTGGATGATTTTCGTCGCGCAAGCAATTCGTCAACTTTGCCAATGGCTTCTGACGCGGATGAATCAGCATTGGCTTTGACAACAATTAATAAATCATCAGGATTGGCTGTGATTGAATCAGGTAAAAGATTATTTGAAGCAAGTAATTCGCGATTGGCTTGGGTTGCCATGACAACGCCAGCATCGACGACGCCAGGTAATTCTAATAATCCGCGTTGAAGTTGCATAAGCACAACCGAGTCGTAATATGCACCTGCGCGGATGTTCCATTTTATGACTGTCATAAATTTCCCACAACTTTTTCAATTTCTTCTGCCCAAGTTAATAATGATTCATCTGTATTCCATTTGCCGACGAGTTGTAGCCCCATTGGCAAGCCTTCTTCATTTTTTGTGGTGGGGATATTGATTGCAGGAAAGCCGATTTGAGTCCACGGCAAGCACATCACTGGATCACCTGTGCTTTCAAGTCCTTTTGGTGCGGGACCGATAGCAGGAGGACAAATCCATAAATCAATATTGTTTTCATTCATTGTTTGTGTGATTTGATTGCGAAATTCATCACGGGCTTGAAGAGCGTTTTGTAATTGGGAATTTGTAATTAATTGTCCGCGTTTGATTAGGTCGGTGAATTTTTGTGAATAAAGTGATTCGTATTTTGCAAACCATTCTTTATGAACTTGTGAAGCATCATAAGACATGATGGCATCGTGGCGGTCACGGATGGGTTGAAAGTCGTCCATGATTCGGACGCTGCGGATTTGGTAATTAGTGCTTAGTAATTGGCAAATGCTATCAAAATGTTCCAAGCCTTCTGTTGTGGCGCTCTTCAAATAAGCTCCGTCAGGAATTCCAAGAATTGGTTTCTTGTCTTCAATTACTAATTCCCAATTTCTAATTACGACTGAGGCAACTTGATTTGCAGTTTTAACATCTTGTGTAAAAAATCCCACGTGATCAAACGTTGGCGAAAGCGGAATAATACCTGCGCGAGAAATTCTTTCATATGTTGGTTTGAAACCAAGTGTGCCGCAAAACGCTGCGGGACGAATGACCGAGCCAATGGTTTGTGTGCCAAGCGTAATATTGCAAAGACCCGCGCCAATCGCCGCGGCTGAACCACTGCTTGAACCGCCAGGCGTGTGATTTTTATTATGCGGATTGCGCGTTGAACCAGGTGTGAAGTATGCAAACTCGGTTGAGACTGTTTTACCCATAATCAGCGCGCCAGCATTTTTTAATTGGGTAACACTTGTTGCTTGATCGCCTTGTAAATCTTGATGTGGCAATTGGCTTCCTGCTTGTGTGATAAATCCCTCTGCATGAAAAATATCTTTTACACCGATGGTCATGCCGAATAATGGGGGGCGGTTTTTCACATCAGGAAATTTTTTTATAAGTTCTTCCGCTTCTTTATATAATCTTTCAAAGCGATTGGGTTCGGGGAGGAATGATAAGATATTTGGTTCACGAGAATCAAAAAGAGACTCGATTTGAGAAATGTAATTAGTAATTGGCGTTTCGTTATTGCGAAAGGCGAGAGTGAGTTCTGTTAGATTCATGTTTTTGTTTCAAAAGATAATCCGATAGTTGTGCGCAAGCAGTCGAAACCATCACGTTACAAAAGCGCTCTTCTTAATTTTGTGTTTTCAATTGACTGGTGGTTTCGATATGCTCGCAACGAACGCTCGCTACTCAACCACCGAGTTGTTCCAATTACTATTTACTATTTACCAATTACCGCATCTTCTCACTGGCCAACTTGACCGCATCCACGATATGTTGATAGCCCGTGCAACGACACAAATTCCCAGAAAGTGCATGGCGGATTTCGTCCTCGGTTGGATTTGGATTCTCTTTCAGGAACGGAATCATCGTCATCAAGATGCCTGGGGTGCAATAGCCGCACTGCAAACCATGCGCTTCCCAAAAAGCATTTTGAAGCGGATGCATTTCATCTTTATCTTTTGCCAATCCTTCGACGGTTGTAAGCTCATGCCCCTGCGCTTGAACAGCAAAAATCAAACACGAGCGCGCTGATTCGCCATCAAATAAAATTGTGCACGCGCCGCAGACGCCGTGTTCACAGCCGACATGCGTGCCGGTGAGTCCAAGCTCGTGGCGCAGGAAATCGCTGAGCAATAAGCGCGGTTCGGCGTCACGCGTGTACACCTTTCCATTTACATTGACGGTAATGGGAATGGCCCGGGTCATTGCAATGCTCCTGCGCGCTGAGTTGCCATCTTCAATGCGCTTTTGGTCAACACCATAGCCAGATGACGCTGGAATTCAATTGAAGTATGTACATTTCCAAATGGATTGATCTCTTTTTGGCTGGCAAACGCTGCGGCTTCATCAGTCAATTTTTCTGTGATCGTTTCACCTTGTAATAGATGCGCGGCTTGTTTTGCGTCAACGGGTCCATCACCCGCATTCAAATAAACAAGCTTTGCCTGTTTGCATTTTCCTGTTTCATCCAACGTCACCAGCGCGGCGACGCCCATCAGCGCATAATCGCCTGCGCGCGGCGCAACTTCCATGAACGACCAGCCAGTGCGCGGCGGCATGATGGGTATTTCGATCTCGACCAGAATTTCATCAGGTTCGAGCGCAGTGGTGAACATACCCGCAAAAAAATCTTTGGCATCCAGCCAGCGTTCGCCAGAAATATTTTTTGCCTTAAGTCTTGCATCCATCGCTATCATCAACACAGGTAACTCCGCGGCCGGGTCGGCGTTGACAAGGCTTCCACCGATCGTGCCGCGATTGCGAATTTGCGGATGTGCGATAAACGGCACCGCTTCATGCAGCAAAGGAATATTTTTTTTAATTGAAGTGTCAAATTCCAAATGTCGTTCACGCGCCATTGAACCCACTCGCATCACTTTTTTATCTTCTCGAATAAAACTTAATTCCGATACGCGATTCAAATCAATCAACAGACCCGGCTGAACAATGCGAAAATTCATCGCCGGCACAAGGCTTTGCCCGCCCGCAAGGATTTTTGCTTCACCTGCATGCTGGCTCATTAAGTCCAGCGCTTGTTCTATCGAATCAGGAACGTGATACTCAAATGGTGCAGGTTTCATGGATGTGCCTCATATTTATATTATTGCGATCTGCGGGAGGCAATCTCCTCTTCAAGTTGCAGAGAATGTAAGACTGGAGATTGTTTGCGCTTCCTACCCAGCCGACAACTGATTCTGCTTTCGATATTTATCTTTAACACCGCATTGTGCCATTCGTTGCCAAGCCTGTCTTTGAAACCGGCCTAGCGCGAGGCGGTTCCCGAATCTATAAAATGGTCAAAAATCTGCGTATCCTGGTCTGATTGTGAGGGTTAGTTAGTATAATATGTGCCAGCCCCTATTTCAGGAAATTGCGCATGCCCCGCTGAGCAAGTTTATTATCTTTGAGTTGATCCATCCAATTCTTTTTTGTCGCCATCCATAATAAATATGTCTGGCGAGTTTTCTTATATGGAGGCGCCATTGAAGTTTGATAATTTTAAACCGCCACCCGCAGTGTAGAAAGAGGAGAATAAATGTCTATGACAACTAATAAAGGAAAACAACAAGGCAAAAGCAAGTAGTGCAAAACCATCCAAATCAAAAAGAGGAGAAACTACAATGGCTAAAAATGCTGCAATGAAGAATAAAAATATAATGGGCTACATGCCCAACGATACACCCCCGATGGGGCAAATGATCCTGCTCGGTTTTCAGCATGTGCTGACCATGTTCCCGGCTACCGCGTTTGTAGCGGCCTTCTGCGGTTTCCATGTCGGTACCGTGCTATTCGCCTCCGGCGTATCCACAATCGTTGCGCTCGTCCTTTCCCGTCGCGGGATCGGCACCTTCATCCCTTTGTTTTACGGCTCGAGCTTTAGCTATATCGCCGCCTACCTGGGAATTATCCAGCTTGCAACCGGCACCGCCTACGTACCCTTTAGCGGTCCAGTTCCCGATGAAGTGCTGAGCCTGATGCAGGCCGGCATCATCGTCACCGGTTTGATCAATATCGCGGTTGGTTTTATTATCCGCGCGGTGGGCAAAGCCAACGTGGACAAAGTCCTCCCGCCCGTGATCACCGGCTCTGTGGCGGCCATCATCGGTTTCGGTTTGGCCTTCGCCGCGGTCGGCAACCTGGCAAGCAACAACTTCACCGTGGCGCTGATCACACTCGTGATTACGATCCTGTTTTCGGTATATCTTCAAAACAAGGGATTCATCGGTATGCTCCCGATTCTGCTTGGAGGAATCGCGGGCTATATTATTTCCGCCGTAATTGATCCGGGTTCGGTTAGCGGGGCGGGGATCGCGGCTGCGCCTTTGTTCCAAATGCCCTACTTCACCTTCCCTTCTTTTAGCGGCCCTTTGGTGGCAACTGCAATTGTGAGCATTTCAATCATGGCCATCGCCACTATTCCAGAATCCACTGCGCACCTGTACCAGATGAGCCTGTATATTGACCGCTTCGCCGAAGACAGCGGGCAAAAGAAAGTTGGCATAGATAAGCATGTCGGCTTTAACCTGATCCTGGATGGTATCGGCGACTTCATCAACGGTCTCTTCGGCGCCACGGCTGGAACCAACTACGGCGAGAACAACTCGCTGATGGCCATCACCCGCAACTACTCAGGCCCAGCCCTCATCGCGGCTGGCGTGATCTCCATCCTGCTTGGATTTGTCGGTAAACTTGCGGCGCTGATTAATTCCATCCCTCTGGCGGTAAGCGGCGGTTTGGCTGTCTACCTCTTCGGTGTCATCGGCATGCAAGGTATCGCCCTGATGCAGGAGCACAAGGTCAGCATGTTTGACCCGCGTAATCTGGCCGTCGGCGCGGTCATTATGGTGGTCGGCATCGGCGGTAATATCGGATACCCGGGCGGATTCATTCCGGTTACTGGCGTCCCTGGTTTCCCCGGCGGACTGCCGGCCATCGCCACCGCGGCTGTGCTCGGCATCCTTATCAACGCGATCTTCCTAATCTTCAAACCATCCGAGTCATAGAACGAATTACGTTTAACACCAAACGGGACAGCCGACAGGCTGTCCCGTTTTTTTATTTTTATGAATGTATAACGCATCGGCTTTCCTGGAATGCGTACAACGCATTTTGAACCTCGGCTCAAAATGCGGGAGTGGCTAATGGAATGGGCTTTTGTAACCACGAAGTCACGAAGACTCCAAGTCTCAAAGGTTTCTTGGTGACTTCGTGGCTTTGAGACTTTGTGGTTAGCCCACGTGATTAGCCACTTCGCAAAATGCAGATTGTATCTACATTTGTAAGACGGGTTACAATAGACCGCAGCCATAAATTGCATGTGAAGAACAGCCTTAATCTGTTAAATATAATCAAAAATGATAACCCCGCAGGAATTGAAGGAAAGTATAAAGGTCAAATCAAAACAGCTGGGATTTACCCTGGCTGGTTTTACTTCGTCTGAGCCGCCGCTGCATTACAATGTTTTTGAATCCTGGCTGAATGCGGATATGCACGGCACGATGAACTATCTCGCCGAAGAACGAAGCCGCACACGCCGCGCAGACCCAAAACAAATACTTCCTGAATGTAAATCAATTCTCGTACTTGCCATGCCGTACACTTCCCCTCTCCCAGAGGGAGAGGGGCTAGGGGTGAGGGTTGCGTCCTATGCTCTCGGCGATGATTATCACGATATTATTCCCCCTCGCCTGCAAGCCATTATTGAATTCATTGAAGAACAAGTCGGGCACAAAATCCCAAACCGTTACTACACGGATACAGGTCCCATCCTTGAGCGAGATCTTGCGCAACGCGCAGGCTTGGGATGGATCGGCAAAAACACCCTCCTTATAAATCCCAAAGCCGGCTCCACATTTTTTCTGGCTGAAATTTTGCTTGGCATCGAACTCGAACCTGACACCCCGATAACCACGGATCATTGTGGCACCTGCACGCGTTGTATCGAAGCGTGTCCTACACAATGTATCCTGCCCAACCGCACTCTCGACGCGCGCCGCTGTATCTCCTATCTCACCATTGAACTCAAAGAAGATATCCCCGTTGAATTGCGCCCGCTGATGGGGGATTGGATTTTCGGCTGCGACATCTGTCAGCAGGTCTGCCCGTGGAATCGATTCGCATCCCAAGCGGATCCCGCCTTTGAGCCGAAAATCCCGCTGCCTGTCTTAAGCGGGGAGTTGCTCCTGACATCCGTTGAGTTTAATCAGCGCTTCAAGAAAAGTCCCATCAAACGTGCCAAGCGGCGTGGTTATCTGCGAAATATGGCCGTCGCAATTGGAAACATTGGAAATGAGCATGACATTCCAATGTTGGAAAAAGCCCTGCAAGAGAATGAGCCTATGGTTCGCGAACATGCAAAGTGGGCGATACAAAAAGTAAAAAGTAAGAATGAATAAACTTTTGATTGCGACCAACAACAAAGGCAAAATAAAAGAATTAAAAGACCTGTTAAAAGGCACAGGCATTGAACTCGTCACACCAACCGACATTAACCTGCAGCTCGATGTGCACGAAGATGGTAGTACCTACGCTGAAAACGCCGCCAGGAAAGCCATGGCCTTCGCCCGCGCCAGCGGACTCATCTCTCTGGCGGATGACTCTGGTCTCGAAGTAGATGTCCTTAATGGCGCACCCGGTTTGTACTCTGCGCGTTATTCCCCGAAGCCAGATGCCACAGATGCAGACCGTCGTGCTTATTTGTTACAAAATCTAAGGGATAAACCGCGCCCCTGGACAGCACACTTCCACGCTGCGATCGCGATTGCCATACCGGAAAAAGATGTTCATCTTGTGGAAGGAAATTGTTATGGCGAGATCATCCCTCAGGAACGCGGGACGGGCGGTTTTGGTTATGACCCCATTTTTTGGTTTCACGAATTGAGTAAAACAACAGCAGAGTTGGAAATGGAGGAAAAAAACCGCATCAGCCATCGGGCTCAAGCGGTTATCAAAGCCATTCCGATCTTGAAGAGAATTTTTGTGGAAGTTTAATTTGGGTACCGAAATTCAAGAGAACTATTTTGAGCGTGGGTGATGCAGGCGGTCGGCAGCTTCTTCAGTGAGTGGAATATAGACGCGTACTTTAGTGCCCTGCCCCACTGCGGAATTGATTTGGAATAATCCATTCACAAGTTCGGAGCGTTCACGTAAGTTAACCATCCCCAGGCTGCTATTTGCCCGTTGATCGTATGCCTGGGTCATGGCCTTTATATCAAAACCCAGACCGTTATCTGTGATCTCCAACAAGGCAATGCCAGCTTCCATTTGACGCAAATTCACGTTAATGGTTTCTGCTGAGGCATGTTTGCGCGCGTTATTGACCGCCTCTTCGATAATATAAAATATAACACCCTGCTTGCCCATTTCCAGTTGAGTGGTCACCCGCTCGTCAATGCTGTGTGTAACTTTTTGAGAATATGTTTCCAACATTTTATCAGCTATCGATTGGACTGCCGCCGCAAGACCTTGAGATTCAAGAATGAGGGGTCGCAGGGTAAAGAGCATATGGCGAATTTCTTTTGTAGTGCGATGCGCGAGGTCTTCCAATTTTACGATCTCCTCGCCGGTGGCTGTTACATCTTTTGTTATCAATCGCCGCATAATGTTAAGCCGCATAGCAATTGCCGCAACCGATTGAGTAGGGCCGTCATGCAAGTCGCGCGCCAGTTTTTTGCGCGCTTCCTCATGGATTTCCATCATACGTTCTTTTTCTTCCACGAGATCCTGGTATAAACGCGCATTTTGGATCGCAATCACAGCCTGACGGCCAATAATATCGAGAAGATTTCGCCGTTCCGTGGTGAAATATTCAGAGTCGGGGTGGGCAAACAACAATACTCCATAAACGTTGAAACCGCTGCGCAATGGGAAACAATATCCACTTGTGCAATTTCTAAGCGCGATCACACGTCCCAGCTCGGGATCATAGCCAACATCCTTGAAGAAAAGCGGCTCGCCTTCATCAAGTGTCTTTTTGAGCACGCCTTCCGCTGCATCAAAAGTCACCCGCATATCTGCAGTTGTAAAACGCCGCGCAGACCCAATTCGTAATTTGCCGCCATTGAATAACATCACCGTGCCCACCAAAGGATCATTGAGCAGCTGTTCAGGGTCCGGGTTCAACGCCGCCGTGCTCATATTCAATGCAGATTCGAGAACACGTTTATAACTCAACGTGGAGGAAAGAGTTGTGGTCAATTCGTAAATGGCGCGCATGCGCTCGGTTTGCATTGCGCCTTTCTTTTCTTCCGACCCCTGCCACAGTTCGCGGTTTTTTCTCATTTGTGTGATTATGCGGCGGCCGAGAAAACCAATTATTACACCAAGCACAATAAGCGTAATGGATATTGTTGTTACGAGCAGGGAATCCCCTTCGTCTTGCCTGCCGGTGTAAACTATAAAACCAGAGAATATTAATGAAGCGAGCAATCCGCCTAGAAATTCAAAATAAATTGAAGCGGTTAAGATGGGTAATAAACCAGCCCATGTCGCTGGGCCGTGCACCCCCCCCTGGTTCGAGTAAAACACTCCGGCTAAAACAATATCTATCAATATGCTGATGGGACGTTGATAGGTCATGCGGATGTTTAAACCCGCCAGTGTGGTCATCATTAGATTCCAGGCGATTAACAAACCAAGCGGCCATAATTTGGGCAATTCAAACTTGTCGCCAAGCCCAAGCAAAATCACCAGGGCAACCAGCATGATCCATCTTAATGAAATGACAAACCAATCTGCCATGTAGGGTGAATCGTATTTATGTAACATAACTTCCTAATAATAACGAAAAACACAGAAGACTGCAACTTGAATGACGTTACAGATAGATTACACCTTGTTATACAAGGTAGCCCATCCGAGCTAAATATACACCCAACTTCTCTTTTAAAACTGTTTTTTGATCCTCGTTATAGGCTTCACGAAAGCGCCCGATCTTTCCCTTATAGAAATGTAACCCTGGCTGGCTTTCTGCCGCATCCGGACGGTACTTATCGATCACCGCCTGGACCTCAAGCTTGTTTCCGTTTAATTTGAGATACTCCAATAATTTAGCCGATTCAGAATCGTAGTTTATCAAGAGGTCTTCATAACGCGCAGTTAACACATTCTTCTCTTTCATCCACTTGTTCCAAATATAGACATATTCCATCATGAAAGCCACGCTCTTATCAAAGTCAGAGAGATGCGAAAAAGCGTTGGGATGCCCCTTTGTGAGCGCGCGTTGACCGAAATCAAAAGCGGATAGCATGGCGTCGCGCGGATCACGATAAATGTAGGTGGCACGCAACAATCCCAAAGCTGAGAGCAGGCGCGATGCACTTGTCGGTGCTGCGTGTGCTTTGATCACAAATGTATTTACCAGCCCGGGGATCATCACCCATCCAAGCCGTCTGGCAGAAAGCACGCCGATATTGCAATTGACCTCGGTTAGGATTTTTTGCAGATGATATCGCTCACGGATGTCACGCACATCTGCACAGCCTGTGGTTTTCATCAAGTCGTTAATAAAATTGTAGTGCCAGCCAGACCCTGCGCGCGGCATACCAGCAGAAAGAACGATCATTTGATTTCCTTGGTTGATGATGTGAAAGAAAGCCCCGCCAATACGCCCGGAATGAGCCAGATATTTGGTGTGGTAAGGGAATCCTGGGTGAAATTATAAAATACGATTGCCAACCATGCAAATACTCCCATCACTGCGGCAGAACGTGCCCAAGATTCTTTGTGGCGCAGCAAGTTTAGCACATCCCCAAGGATATAAAACTGAAATGCCAGAAATGAAAAGAAACCGATCAAGCCTGTTTCAGCCAGCAAACGCACATACAGATTTTTTGGGTTAGGGTACAAATGATTTTCAGGATTCAGTTGTTTTGCAATTTCAGGTACAGTCGTGAGCGCCCAATCAGGCAGGTTTTGGTAAATGTAAAAACCACTTGCTCCGAGGCCCACGCCTGTCCAGGGATATTTTTCGAAGGCGGCCATTGCGCCAGCGGAGTATGCGCCGCGCGCGCCCGCATTGATATCTATAATATATTCGCTCAGATTTTGTGCGTCTGTTTCCCATAAACGACGAAAGAAATTTTTCTGGCTGAGAAAAAGAAAAGCGCCGGCGAATATGCCAAGCACAGCAAGGAGCATGCCAACGCGATATAAAGCTTCCAGCATTCGTCCGCGAAAACCGCTCATGAACCAGGTATAGGTTGCGCGAAGAATATCGCGCCCAAGAAATAAAAATGTTAATCCAGCTGCGGCAATCGTGGTTAATAACCCGCCGCGTGAATAGGTGGCTAAAAGTACGAGCAGCGTTAATGCCAATAGAACTGGTTCCAGCCACCTCAGGCGGGTGATGCGGAAATTTGTCAACACGGCGGCGAACAGAAACGGGATAAAGGTCGTGGCGAGTTGCCCCGCCAGCCAGGCAGGTTCATAGGCAAGGCCTGAGAGGCGGTTCGTGCGCACGAGTTCGCGCATCGAAAATGAGAGCTGCCAATATGTCACCATTTCCTTGTTGAGTAAACCCGTATAAAAAGTAATTGCTTGCAGGCTGCTCCATGCAAGATCAAGGCATAATCCCGCGAGCAGCCAACGGATTGTAAATCGAAAATCTTCTTCATCTTGATTCATCCAAAACGCAGAGATGAAAAAACTGACGCCGATCAGGAGAGTTGCCAATGCGCGCATGGCGCGCCCTGAATAGATTTGTCCACGCAAAGGGATCGGATCGATCAACGCGCCGATGCTGGTTGCTGTGAAAATGAACAGGATCAGCATCCCAAGCGCAAGCAATGCGCCGGACAAATTAAGTTTTATTTTTCCGCGCCGCGATTGAATCAATAATAGCGGAATCAACAACGCCAGCGGATAAATAGCCAGTGGACGAACCAGTGTGCCTTCGCCAAGAAATGGAAACCAGCGAAAACTGGTCACGGGCAGGGTTAGCAAGGCCGCGCCCCACAGCATGCGGGCAGGTTTTTGAAAATCATTGATCATGGAGAAGGCAAAGGCTTTCATGGTTTTTTTGGCTTAATGAATAACATCACAAAAACAGCCAGTGTCAGGAAACCAATCGAGCCTGAGAGCAGATTTGCGCTGAGAGGGATGCCGCGTTCTTTTGGCAGGTTTACAGATTGTGTTGCTTCGAGTTTCACAAACTCATTGATATTGCCGGCTTCTATATCCGCTTGTGCTTTGACAATAAAAGCGTCAGCCCAGGCCGAAGCAAGGGACGCGGCGGTTTTCGAGTCGCGATCATCGGCGTAGAAGTGCCAGCCTGCTTCGGCGGGTTGACTGAGATGTAATTTCACTCCGCGCAATTCTTGCACTGGAATCGCAAACTCGGAAGATAATCGGCTCATTACATCATCTGACCAGGCCAGCTCTTCCAGTTTACGTGATTCCCGTTCGAGATAATAAAACTGCTGGCGGTCTGTATCCTGCGGCCAGGCTTGCTCAAGGTTAAAGTCTACATTTACAGTAGCTTGAGCGCGAAATGGCGGCGGGAGTACGTAATAGGTCGCAGCGCCGATCATCGCGCCGATGATTGCGCCAAGCATCCAAAAACGCCATGCTTTCAGCAGGCGGATCAGGTCATCAAGCGATGGGGAGGTAAGCAGAAAATCCATTTATTTTTCGATTCAAAAGGGATGACTTAGGATATTTTGATGCGCCATTTCCATAACGGGCCAATTATTTTTCTGAGGTAATATTTTGCCACAATAACCGAAAAAAAACCACCGCCATCCCGATAATGAATTCGGATCATTTCAGGCCAGCAACGATCATCTGAAGTGATGGTTTTGCCGGATGTATGCAGGCGGAAGTTTGCCCATATTTTCCCAGCGAGATATTTGATTGACGCCCGTGCGGTGATACGTGTCCACAGATCATAATCCATGGCGAAGTAGAACGATGGGTCAAGCGGACCGAGTTCCTTCCAGTATTTGGCGCGGAAGAACATGGTCTGCTGCGGAATGTGGACATAGCCTGCCCGCAGGCGGCGGTAATCTGTCTGCGCGGCGTTAAATTTGCCAATGATCCGGTCATCTGCATTGATGAAGTTACAATCGGCGTAGACCATTGCGATATCAGGGTTTTCAATTAAATAAGTTATCGCCTGATCAACTGCGCCTGGATTATAGGTGTCGTCTGAATTGATCCAGGCTAGGATCTCACCTGTGGCGCGTTTAAATCCTTTATTGATCGCGTCGGTCTGACCTTCGTCCTGCTCGCTGACCCACCAGGCCAATTTGTCTTCATATTTCTTGATGATCTCCACACTGCCGTCAGTCGAACCGCCATCTATGATGATGTATTCAATGCGTGGATAATCCTGTTTGAGCACAGATATGATCGTGGTTTCGAGATAACGTGCTTGATTGAAAGAGGGGGTGATAATGGAGACGAGAGGAAGATTGGTCATAAGAGATGAAGAGTACTTACCATTCGTTTTCGGAGTAATAAAGGTGCGAGACCTCGTCGGTCATTTTATGGATTCGATTAATTTCATCTGCTGTCAGACGTTTCTTCCAGTTGTCCATATTGGCGCGGCTGTCTAATTTTACTGAATGAACTTTTTTCCTTGATAGCTCTGCTGGATTTTCGGAACTGCTGGATTTGAGGATGGAGTCTCGGACTGATTCATCGAAAGTTAAGCCGAGCGACTCGTACAGCGATTTATACCCTGTGATGGGATCGAGCGAAAGGTCTTCGTGGCGGACAATTTTGAAGTCGGGGAACAGGCTGCGGGTAGAGTGAACTGAGCGGTAGATCATCCGCCAGAGAAGCGCAGACTGCCCGAGTATGTCATCGGCTTGAATAGACTCCATAACGGCGCGATCGGTCTCGAGATAATCGCGCATGAGCATGGGTTGGTCCAACAGGCTGCGAAAATCAAAGCGCCAGTTGAGACGTTTGAGACTGCTGGCAAAGCCCGCAGGGTGGCGAATGGTAATGACAACCCGGCAATTTAGTTTTTCTGCGAACCACGGCGTAGAGAACACTGCGAAAGGGTCTTTGAGTAGAATGCGCTGCCCGCGTAATTTGCCTTGCATGAATATTGCAAGATCACGCAGCATGCGCAGGAAATCTTTTTGCGATCGCAATGAACCAAGCTCTGAAAAAAGATGGTAGCGGAAATTCAGGAGTTCATGAAATGCGGGAAGATATCTTTTTTCGTTTTCTTCAGTGATATAGGTGTACCAGCGTTCGACATCTGCGCGATAAATACCGCGGCGATGCAAAACATTTAGCGGCTCGCTGATATATGCAGTCTGTGAATTGGAAGCCAGCATACGCCCCACCCATGTTGTGCCAGTGCGATGCGCGCCCGTGACGAGGATCGGTTGCTTCATGGTTTATTTTGGTGAAATTGCGCGGATGGATTTCACTTCGTAATAGTTCGCGGCGCAAAGATTGACCCAATGACTGGCAAAGGTATCCAGCTCTTTGACGCCGTATACGCCGTCGAGCTGGATAATAGTCAAATCCATCTGACCTTGTGCGCGCAGTTTGTAAATGTTCGCTTCGCGGCTATCCCAGGCTTGTTCCCGCGCGCTATAGGAAGGGATTTCGTTCAATACTCGCAAAGCCGCCCTAAAAGGATAAAGAGCTAAAATCAATAAAAATAAAATAGGCAGATAGGTAATATTCATATTGAGAAAGAATTTCGATTTAACCTGCGAAAGCCAAATTCCCAGTAGCACTCCTTCAAATACAAGGGTGATCGTCATTAAATAATGGGCAAAAAAACGCGCCCGTGCCACCGGGTAGGATTGGCCGTATGCGCTGGTGGAAAACCCAGCCGCGATCAGAAGGATCAAAATAAGCGGCAGTGCCAGCGCAATGTTACGATGGGTTTGTTTATTATATATATATAATTTTCCTTGTTCACGAAAAATTATAAAGATCAAGACGGCAGGACAAGCCACGCTGAATAGAATGGGAAGCGGAAGTATATTAAAAGTATCGATTACGAACGAAACTGTATATTGCGCCGTTCTATAGATCCACTCAAAAAAAGACGGGGTAACCCTGGACAGGTTGGATGCAGCGGGAGAGATTGCCATCACGATCAATGCACTGATTGCCCCTGCAAAGATACATGCTGTGAGTGATAGGAAGGCGCGGCGCTTTTGATCCTTCACAAATAACCAAATAAAAATAAGGCCCAGACCTGCACCGATGATCATCACGGTTACAGGCGGCTCGGAAAAACCACCGATCATGAATGACACAAAGAATAAAGTAAGGGCGGTCCATAAATCAAGCGAGGTTTCACTTTTCGAGCGCAGCCTGGAAAGCAGGAAGGCAACTAGAAAATTAATAAAAACCAAAGGCACAAAGTGGGTAGCCATGCTGGAACGCCAATAAAAAATTTGAAAGCGATTGGGAGCTTCCAGTATGGAGAGGAAAGCCAGAGTGGCGCCCAAAAAAATATCCATCAGGGTATGCCATTCGATCTCAGCCAGTTTGCGTGCCTGGCGAACGAGATTAACCAAACCGATGACCCAGAGGAATATCAACATCACAGGTACGATCTCGATATTTTGCCTGCCTAATATTGACTCAGCCACTCCTACAAATAGAAGGTTCGAATATCGATTTGATGCCCTCCATTGACCATCCATGTAGCGTTGAATTACCGCCTTTATAGGAGACTCGTTTGTTACACTGACAGATTCGCAATAGTCATCTGCCAAATAACGTGTAAATGTGCCAAGATAAGCCACAGATCCCAAAAATACAAGCGTTGCTGCAACATAGACCGATACGATTATCTGAATCAGAATTTTCTTATGCATGGAATAATGTATTTGTATCCATTGTCGTGATAGGCCAATGTTTCAGGTCATTTTCAGTGTTAATTTTATTACTTGTTGCAAAATGAGCCGGAAGAATCCATTCTTAGTGTAATGGATGATTCGGCGCTTTTCTAAAATGAAAATAATTTTTGTATAATGCACATCTATTGTAACCTTCAAAAGTTATTGCGACAAATGTCTTGAATCTGTGAAACGACAGGATAACCCTTTACAGGCAGACAGATCTTTTAACCATGCAGACAATTTCTTAAGGAGGTCTTTATCAGCGCTGCTTGAAATATTTTCCAACTCATGCGGGTCTTTTAATAAATCGTACAGTTCAACAAATCCATTTTCGTACTCCACATATGAATATTGATTTGTTCGAAGTCCGCGGTAGATAGGGGTCGGCAACTGAGGTGAAATGGACGGGAATTTAAATACTGACTGTAGAAAATTTGCAGTTGCCATACCCGGGACAACTTTTGCGTCCTGTGGATTATTTCCGGGATAGACCTCCAGAAGATAGGCTTGGCGCCAATCCGTCGAGTTAGTATGATTGCCTTCCAACGCGTTTGCCAGGGATCGGCCATCCACAAAAGAGGGAGGGAGTACCCCTGCCCATTCAGCGATCGTGGAAGCAATATCCACATTTCCCGCCAGTAAACCAGCTAGCGATTGTCCTTCAGGTATGCCTGGTCCGCGAACTATGAATGGAACTGTAATATCTTCTTCGTAAAGCGTGCCCTTGCCTTCGAACAATCTATGCTGGCCGAAATGATAACCATTATCTGAGGTAAAAACAATATAGGTGTTTTCAAGCTGACCGTTTTGTTCGAGAGTTTTTATCAACCCGGCAAGCATTTCATCCACAGCCTGCAGTGAAAGTATGCGCTGGCGGTATCTATCATTGATTTGCAAAATCTGGCGATCGGTTAATAACGGATTCGTCCTCAGGTCACCTGGTTTATCTGATACGTCTGCTTCATTAAATGACGGCGTAATCGGAACAGATAATGATGGAAATAAATCCAAATGCCTTAACGCCGGCGTGGCTGGCGTGTGTGGGGCAAATGGGGCAATATAAATAAAAAAAGGGATATCGTCATCTGCGGCGCGCTGGATAAAATCATTCGCCTTTTGGGATAAAACATCTGTAAAATAATTCACCTCATCTGGTGGGTATACAACCAGCGCGCCGTTTTCATTCAATACATAATCATAGCCGCCGTAGGGAACCTTTTTTGCAGGGCTGACCCACTCAGACCATCCAGGGGGAATATATAGCCTGTCGTCAGAATAAGGATAACCGTTAAGGAATTTTCCCATTAATGCGGTTCGGTATCCAGCGGCTTGCAGCCATACACCCAGCGTTGAATCACCATTGCCCGACTCTTTAAATTTTACAAAGCCTCCATCAGGCGCGGTATTATTGTAGACTTGATGATTATGAGTATATTGTCCCCGTAAAATCGTTGTGCGCGAAGGACAACAAAGCGGATTTGTAATAAAAAAATCATCCAGCGTAGTACCACGGGCGATCATCAAGTCCTGCAAATTTTTCATGTAATCAATACTGTTTAATTTGGAATCCAAATCGTCTACAAGAATAAAAACAATATTCGGGCGGTTTTCCTTTGGCAGGACAACAATATCAGGTTGGGAGTTTTTCATGGCACAACTTGATATCAACATGCCTATGATTATCCATACCGGAAACCTATACAGCCGTAAAATTTTTAAAAACATATCTTTTTCCTATTGTGTGCGCTTGCTCAGATTTCCGCAGGGAGCTATCGGGACCCATCCTGCAAAACGCCGACGACGCAGCCATCTCCGTTCCCCTCGGCTTCGCCTTCCCTTTCTACGGCGTATCTCATACTTCCGCTTACATTTCAAG
>JANODZ010000309.1:0-2830 GCA_031412935.1 Anaerolineales bacterium | reverse complement strand
CGCCATTCTTTTTGCCCAAAGGGCTGAGTCGCTTGGGCGGTGGGAGCAGGTTCTCGGTCCAGAAGGGGACGGGGATGGGCATCATTAATAAATTACAAATTACTAATTCTGTAATTGGTAATCCACAACTTTCCGCCATTTCCTGCGTAAGCGAAGTAGAAAGTCCCATTAAGGAGCATGCGTGAACGAAGAACAAGCCTGGGTCGCTCAGGCTCAACAAGGCAGTGACGAGGCATTTACCAAACTCGTCGAAACCTATCAAACCCCGGTTTTCAATCTGTGCTATCGCATGCTGGGCGAGCCTGATCTGGCTGAAGATGCCGCGCAGGAAACTTTTTTACGCGCGTTCCAGCACCTGCATCGTTATGACCAGAAACGGCCATTTGCAACCTGGCTGCTTTCGATAGCGGCGCACTATTGTATCGACAGATTGCGGCGCAGAAAGTTTGCGATGTTTTCGATGGATGCGGAGGATGATGAAGGCAACACGTATGAATTGCCCGATCCCGATTCTCCCAACCCGGAGGCTGAATCTGTCAAAGGACAGACTCGTGACCGAATCCATGCCATGCTAAAAGACCTCGATGACACGGACCGTGCCGCGGTCATCATGCGTTATTGGTATGACTATTCTGAAGCTGAGATCGCTCAATCTCTGCGGCTGACAGTCAGCGCTGTAAAGAGTCGTTTGCACCGTGCCCGCAAGGAATTGGCAGGTTTATGGCAGGAAGAAGAAATACGTGCCGAGACCGAAAGGAGACCCTATGAATCACCAGCCTTTTGAAGAATGGCTATTGAACGATAAAAATTTAACATCCAGCGAGAAGCGTGAGCTTGATCTACACTTGCGGACGTGCATCCACTGCACCGCGCTTTCTGCAACCGGCCTAGCTTTGCGATCTGCCAATGTGATTTCGCCCGCGCTTGGTTTTGCAATGAGATTTCAACAACGTCTTGTAGTGCAAAAAATTGCGGAACGCCGCCGCAAGCTGTGGGGCATGGTGCTGCTGATTCTGGCCGGCGCAGGTTTGCTGGGCTGGTTCGCAGTACCCTATCTATATTCAGTCATCACCTCCCCCATGCAATGGATCACAGCGGCAATTGGTTATTTTCTATTCGCCGCAAATTCCGTACAAGTTCTAACAGAAGCGATATCCGTTTTACTGCGCATCCTGCCGGACTTTATCCCCCCCTATATGTGGATGGTGTTTATCTCTGCGCTGGCCGGCTTTAGTCTTTTGTGGACCATATCCATCTGGCAAATTAGCCGCACCCCGCAAGGAGTTACAGCGTGAAAAGAAAACTAACAACCTTTATCTTATTACTGACACTTTTATTTCTGCCAACCAGCAGCGCACTAGCACAAAGCCCGAATGGCGGCGATGTATTCCGACTGGGTGAAAATTTCACACTAAAAAGTGATGAAACACTCAACGGAAATCTGGCTGTCATCGGAGGCAATGCGCTGATCGAAAAAGATGCAATTGTTAACGGAGATATTGTTGTCGTTGGAGGAAACCTCACGATCAATGGTCATGTCTCTGGCAATGTGGCCATCATCGGAGGCAACCTGACGATCTCAGGGAAAATAGACGGCGACATTGCCGTGATTGGCGGGCAAGCCTCATTAACCAAAACTGCTGTTGTAAATGGCGGAATCACAACCATTGGCGGGCAGGTCGAAAAGGATCCCGGTGCAGAGGTAAGCGGCGAAATTGTGAATAATGACCCACTGACAGATGTTCCTGATATTCCTGCCATTCCTGCCAATCCGAATATACCGAATGTGCCAAACGCACCGAATGTTGACATAAGCTTTAATCCGTTTTGGAAAGCTGCCGGCGTACTTGGACGCGCATTGGCTGTCGCCGCAATCGGTATGCTGCTCACACTTTTCATGCAACCACAATTAGAACGTATCGCAGACGCCATCGTACGTCAACCTGTGATGGCCGGCAGTTTTGGCTTGCTAATTTTTGTAATCACTCCATTGGCAATCCTCATCATGGCGATTACGCTGATCCTTATCCCTGTAGCGTTTATTGTTGTATTTGTCATTCCGCTGGCATGGTTATTAGGGATCATCGCACTCGGGCAGGAAGTAGGCGAGCGTTTCACAACTGCCATTAATCAAACCTGGGCACCCGTCCTCGCAACAGGTTTTGGAACAATTCTGCTCATGCTCGTAGGTGGGTTTATTGGGCTGATTCCCTGTCTGGGCTGGTTATTGACCTTCCTGATTGGACTCGTTGCAATCGGCGGCGTGGCAATGACATGGTTTGGCACTCGCTCCTCACCCGGCACCGTGATGACTCCGCAGGTGGAAGTTCCTCCTGCTTCATAAATTAAAAAATTATGCCACTCAAGCCTGTGACCTCGGCGGCGGGGCTCGCCGTTGGAATCATTTAATAAGAAGGCCGGGTTATTAATAGAACGCAGGCACAAAAGACCATCATCCCAACAAGTGAGTGCGGGTATGATGTCAACTCGCTTTTTCTTACTCTCGACTCATAGCCAGGGCAAGAGCCTGTGCCCAGTCGGGCAATTGCAAGCCGAAGGTAGTCTTGAAATTCGCGCAATTCAGTGCGGAAAATAGAGGCCTCTTTGCAGGCGTGGGAAAATCAGCCGTGGCGGCAGGAATAATCTTTTTAGTAATCTGTTCGTAGGCTTTCGGGTCGAGTTTCAAGATTTCATTTGCCCAGGCATAGCGACTGGCATACCCATCTCCGGCCAGATGATACACTCCCTTGTGTTCGGATATAAAACCACTTCCACACGCGAGAATTTGGGAGATCATCCCAGCCAGCGCACCAACCCAGGTGGGATTACT
>JANODZ010000308.1:0-2552 GCA_031412935.1 Anaerolineales bacterium | reverse complement strand
TTAAAGAAAAGCAATCCGCCCGTCACCCACAACCACCACAGACCCCCCGTGAGACGCAAAGCGAGATATACCATTTCCAGGACGAACAACCCGAGCGGCACGCCAATCGCAAGACCTTTCAACAGATCCATGACCCAATCTTTTGTTGATTGATTGGACTGACCAAAGCGATGCGGAAGAATGAAACCACTGTAATAGGAAAGCGGAAGGTTAATCAGAAAATAGGTTCCGCCGAAAATTGCGCTATAAAATGCGACAAGCAGCCAGGCATTGCCTGTAAGCGAGTTGAGCCAAGCCCGCAAAGCAATACTCCAGCCGAGGAAGACCCAGGCTAAGAGATAGGCCAGACCGAAGAGAGTATCCACCAGCCAGAGCCGGCGTAAAATACGGGAATATTGTTTTGCTTGTTTTTGTTTCTCGATGTCAATAGTTATCATGATGTTTCTTTATTTGGGTTGGCGTTCATTTCTCCGGCAAGCAGCGCAATGATTTCTTCCGATTTCATCACGTCGCCATACGATTGCAGTGCAGACATGAATGCCTTGTGGACATGATCTGCTGGCACAAGCGTATTTCCAAATTCAAGGTCACGCGTGGCGCAGGCATCCTCGGCCACGATCACTTTAAATCCAAAATCCGCGGCGGCGCGCGTGGTTGCATCCACACACATATGGGTCATCATGCCGGTAATGACAACCCGTTCGATGCCCCAGCCCTTCAGCATCTCAAGTAAGTTAGTTTCGCGGAATGCGTTTGGATAATGTTTATAAACAATCGGTTCACCGACAAAATGCGCGGCCGAATCATGAATATCTGAGCCGGCGCTCCCCTTCACAAAAAAAGGCGCATCGGGTTTAAGCGCAATGTGCTGAATGTGGATGTGATGTCCGCCATGCTCACGGAAACACTGCAAGATCATATAAGCCATCCGCGCGGCAGCCAGGGGTTCAACCAATGGATATTTTCCACCCTCGAAATAATCTTTTTGAATGTCAATTACCAATAAAGCATTTTTCATTGGGGTTTCCTTTGCGGGGATAGGAGTGGCTAAAAAAAGGGGTTACACCTGCCCCTTCGGCATCGCTCCGCGAATGCGACATTGCTTTGCGGTGCGAAGCAATGCAAAGAGCCGATGTGGCGGGCGCGCAAGTGTCAATCTTTTGACAAGCCCACGAGAGTAGCCATTCCCTGAATTATTACTTTCTTCCAAAATCTGCGGGATTCTCACCCCACAACCTGGTATCCCATTTCATGATCTTATCTTCAGGCAATTCATTCTCAGCCAGCCAATTTTCGGCGCTATGGATAAGAGCGAAGAGCAGAGCATTTTTCGCTGTATGTTTTAGATTTGTCTTACACAAACCCGTCATGACCCAGGTGATCGCATTCTCTGAATCAGAATAGATCGGGGTATGCGAATTATGTTTGTATTGCCAGGTTAGCGCGTGGACGATGGCAAGAAATTCACCTACATTATTTGTCCCTTGTTCATAGGGACCCGCTCGAAATAACTGCTCGCCGGTATCCGTGATCACGGCGCGATATTCAAGTTTCCCGGGTGAACCGCTGCAAGCCGCGTCCACACAAAGGGAGGGAAGAATGGGTTGGGTGTCGGCTGATTTCCATTTTCCGTTCGAAGAACTTTTTCCCTTATATTGATCGTATTTCGCAAGGAACGCGGCATCAGCTTCCTTGCTACTATCAAAGGCTTTATACTGGGCATCTACAAAACCCTTCACCTGCTTTTCACACTCCACCCAGGATGTTAAAATACCAGTTTTGCGCCCTTTCCAAACGACATAATGTTTTTGTTTTTCCACAACTCAATTCTACATCAAATCAACCTGCACTGTGAGGCATGCAAGCAGCGGTTTGATATTCAGAGCGGATGCATTCCGCATTCTGAAGAGTTGAGAATTAATATAGGTCTTGACAAAATATAATAATCAACTCCCTTATACGATGGGAGCTGATTATTCATTACAAGTCATCTCAAATTATTTAATTGTGAATGTGGAAAAAATGCTGTAAAACTTTTGGATTAATTCCGCTCTATTAAATTCGGTTACCGCGCCCGGCGGAAAATTACCGATCCTTGAGGAATGAATAAAATAGATCACTTCATAACAGATATTCTTATTAAGCATCCGATAAATTTCCTGCTCGTAATAGTTACCCGCGCCGGCACCTTCTGATGTACTATAAGTAAAATTATATCCATTCACAGTTTCAGTACCGATAACCTGCTCAGGAGCGCCGCCATTTTGATTTGGCTGTGTGCATGTTGCTGCAACTTGCGCATCTGATGTAGAACTGATAAACATATAAGCTTCGCCTAGATTTGTTTTATCGTAGGTTTTTGAGTCGATGAAGTGCAGTGTCAGTTCGGGGTTTGTTTTATAATTTCCCACGACCCGACTCGCGGGCGCAAAAGCATCTGGGTACACCAGCGACAAACCAGTGGATAAGTTTTTGTATTGAAAATATTGGGCAACTGTCCCAGGCGGATTAATCGCTACACGCAAGGTAAATTGCGGTACCTCTCCGACTGG
>JANODZ010000307.1:0-3005 GCA_031412935.1 Anaerolineales bacterium | reverse complement strand
AAGCGGACAATATTTATTTCCGAAAAATCTCACGTTTTTTCTGGAACACGCGCGAATTGTTTGCCACCACACAAGCGGCTTGGGATGTGTATGTGACAAAACCACTTCCTGTATTGGGCAAAGCTGAGCCGATTAATTAATACCATTGCAAGGTTTTTGCCCCGCAGAAAATTCCCCTTATAAAACCTCTGTGAATTTAGTGCTCTCAGCGATTGATGTTTTTCGATTATAAGATATTAAACTATGGAAATGGAGCTAATTAATGACCCGCGATGAAGCCCTTGCCCTTGTGCGTGAATTTGTAAAAAATGAAGGCCTGGTACGCCACATGTTATCTGTGGAAGCCGCCATGCGCTTCTATGCCGAAAAATATGGCGATGATGTGGAGACGTGGGGCATGATCGGTTTACTGCATGATTTTGATTGGGAGATACACCCCTCGCTCGAACAACACCCGCAGGCTGGTTCAGCGATTCTACGAGAACGCGGTGTGAGCGAAGAGATCATTCAGGATATTCTCAGCCATGCAGATCACGTGGGGCTTCCCCGTGACACCCTTCGTAGAAAAGCCATTGCCGCCTGTGACGAAGTGACGGGTTTAATTACAGCTGTCGCACTGGTGCGACCTTCGCGCTCATTGTTCGATCTTGAAGCCTCTTCAGTAAAAAAGAAATGGAAGGATAAAGCCTTTGCCGCAGGGACAGACCGCGCTGAAATGGAACACGGCGCGCAAGTCCTTGGCGTGGATATTTGGGAACATGTGGGAAACGTTATCCTTGCCATGCGCAAAATCGCGCCAGCGTTGGATCTGGTGGGGAATTTACAATAACACAATCCGTCGTTGATTTGCGAACAGGCTTCCGACGAATTCGCTAAGAAAGTGTTTCTTAAAGGCTTTTTACCACAGAGATCACGACACTTGCGCCGCACTGCGTTTGTTGCAGTGCAGGTGAGATCACGGAGAAAACCCTTTCAAAAGCCTCTGTGGACTCTGTGGTAAAAGCTCTTGTTTTGCGCAATATGCATACTTAAGAAACACTCGCTAAGGTTTTTTTCTCGCCATTCCATTATTGGTCAGTGATGGATTCATAATGGCTGTGGCATGCACCCCAGGACCAACTTGGTTTATATCAGACCTGTCGCGGGTTAGTAGCTGCCTATCTTGAATAAAGACCATATTTATCCCAGCGAGGGAAATAAGATCGCCCTGGTAGAGCAGCCCCTGGTTTAGCCGTTGACCATTAATATACGTCCCGCCTGTGGATTGCAGGTCGAAAATCACAAAACGATCTTTTATAACCCGGATCTCCACGTGATGCCGTGAAACGCGCGGATCATCGATCACGATTATATTATCATGCCCGCGTCCAATGCTGACAATAGCCTGGTTTAATGGGATGGCTTTTTCACCCTGAAAAATTAAAAAAACATTTTCAGGAATTGAAATTTCCGCCCCTGATTTTTCGTTACTTTTTACTGTCACATCCGTTGGGTCGTCCATCCCTGATTGCAGGCTCTTTTTGAGCCACTCCTTTGTATGAGTATATATCAAATATAATAGGATTTCAATGCCAGAAATATACGGCTTTCTTTAACAAGAAAGAATTTTTTAACGCGAACACCTGCGCCTTCGCTGCGCGAATGCGATATGGTACCAGGTGCAAGTGTTGCCCGAATTTACAAATTGCGCGAATACACCGCTAAAAATTCGTTAAAAGCGATCCCATGTTTGCGGAAATTGCTGTTTACTTTGCGGAGATCCCACGAAAATTTCATAATTTAAGTATAGCCTTATTTCTTTTTCTTCACAACAGATTTTGGCTTTACCTTTTTTACAAGCTTTGAAGCCTTCTTCACTGCAACCTTCTTCGCAGGCTTGGGAGGTTTCTTTGCTATCAATTTCTTGCCTACCTCATTCTTCTTTCCTTCTTTCTTCTCACTTTTTTCTTCCACTGCTTTCACCACCTTAACAAATCTCTCCACCGTCCAACCCACAACCACGGATATAACTGCCTCGCCAGGTTTCACTTCAACTAGCGCATCCCCCTTGGTTGATGCACGTTTGCGGACTCCCGCAGCATCCAGCCTCGCGGACTTGGGTGCGCCTTTGCTGGTGTGGATCGTGGCGATGTGATTCGGTTTGCCTGAGGCAACGCCTGCAATCGTAACTTTCTTTGGCAATGACCAAATTGTGACGCCTTTGCCGTAGCGTCCCTGCGTTGGGAATTCCTTTTCGCTGACGCGCTTGGCTTTGCCATCGGATGTCATCAGCAGGATTTCACCTTCAGCGGGCAGGATCTCCGCACCGACCAATTCATCTTTGTCATCCAGCTTGATTCCGTTGACGCCCGCGGCGACGAGTCCCATCGGGCGCACGTCATCTTCCTTAAAGCGAATCGCCATACCCTGTGACGTGACCAGCAATATATCTTTTTTCTTGCCGTCGGTTAAACCTACCCAGCCCAGTCTATCGCCTTCGTTGACTCTCGCCAACATAAATGTCTGCGCCGAGGGACCAGGCATTTCTGTGATAAGACTCTTCTTGACCATGCCATAGCGTGTGACCGTAATCACGCAAGTCTCTGGCGGGAACTCTGAACGTTTGGCGGGCATCGAAAATACTGCCGCGAGTTTATCTTCTTCAGTTAAAGGCGAGGCTTTGAAATATGGAATGCCGTCGTGTAAATGTCCGTTCGCGCCGATCTCTGGCAGGGTGTGCAAGGCGATTGCGGCAGTTTTACCATTTTCAGCAACCAAATAAAGCGTATCGGTGGATGAAGCCCTCACCAAAAAGTGCGGCGCGTCATTGCCAGATGGACGCGGCGCTTTATCTTCATGCGTGCGCGCGATGATGCCTTCGGCAGTCACGCCGATCCAGACAGTCTGCTCGGTGATCAAGTCGGTGGCGACCAATGACTTTACGCCTTTGCCGCTCTTCTTAAGATTCACAATTTGTGTGCGGCGCCTGTCAGCGTAGGCGGCTTTCACGCGCAGTAATTCATCTG
>JANODZ010000306.1:0-6720 GCA_031412935.1 Anaerolineales bacterium | reverse complement strand
CAGGAAGTTGTTGAAGCCAGTGAAGCCACACGTGTGCGTGATGAGTTTGGCAAGATGCGCTTGTCGGAAGGTAAATATACCAGCGGTGAAATTGATGTGGCCTCCTGGCGGGACGATATCGAAGCGGACTTCCTGAAATGGAGAAAGGCGAATAAAAAATGAGCAAACGACCTGAAGATAACGTAAAGCAAGGTTCACGTCCAAGTGATTTAAGAATCACGGATGTACGCACAGCCACTGTCGGCTGGGACGGTTGGCGCTTCCCCATCATCCGCATTGACACGAATCAAGGCCTGGCCGGATATGGCGAAGTCCGCGATGGCGCGAGCAAGAATTATGCGCTCATGTTGAAGAGTCGCCTGCTTGGTGAGAATCCATGCAATGTAGATAAAATTTTCCGCAAGATCAAGCAGTTTGGTCACCACGCCAGACAAGGCGGAGGAGTATGCGGCGTTGAGATGGCATTGATGGATTTGGCTGGCAAAGCCTATGGCGTTCCGGCGTACATGCTCGCGGGCGGAAAATTTCGCGATGAGATTCGCATGTATTGTGATACGCCCAATGAACCCACTGGCGAAGCGATGGGGCACAAACTCAAAGAAAGAATGGCGCGTGGTTTCACCATGCTTAAAATGGATATTGGTATTCAGCCGCTCATCGGCGTGAAGGGTGCGCTTACATATCCTGCTGGAATATTGAACATAAACGACGGAACACAATTGGATCGAATGCTCGATATCAACAGTATTCAACATCCATTCACACACGTGCGTATCACGCCGAAAGGGATTCAGATGTTATGCGAGTACGTGGAACAGGTGCGCGCTGTCGTTGGTTATGAAGTGCCGATTGCAGCTGACCATTTTGGTCACATCGGCGTGGATGATTGCATCCGCCTGGGTGAGGCCTTGGAACCGTTTAACCTGGCATGGCTTGAGGATATGGTGCCGTGGCAATTTACCGAGCAATGGGCGCAGATGGAACGCGCCTTGAAAACTCCTGTTTGCACTGGCGAAGATATTTATTTGAAAGAAGGCTTCATGCCGCTGCTGCAAGCGCGGGCCGTCAATGTGATTCATCCCGACCTTGCGACCAGCGGCGGGATTCTTGAAACGAAAAAGATCGGGGACATTGCCCAGGAATACGGTGTCAGCATGGCGCTGCATATGGCGGGGACGCCCATCAGCACGATGGCGGCTGTCCATTGTGCGGCGGCGACCGAGAACTTTATCGCACTTGAACATCATTTCAACGATGTGCCTTTTTGGAATGACTTCATTGAGGGCGTTCCAAAGCCCATTATTCAAAATGGATATATCACTGTACCGGATGCGCCGGGTCTTGGTTTCACGTTGAATGAAGATGCGGTTAAAGAGCATCTCATCCCTGAAGACCGCGGCTTCTTCGAGCCAACCCCGCAATGGGATCAATCTCTAAGTTGGGATCGACTCTGGTCGTAGCAACAAAAATCTTTTGCATAAGGAAAATCATGGAATTAAATCAGATGGATATTAATCATCAAGGACAGGTGGCAATCGTGACTGGCGGCGGTTCGGGTTTAGGTCTTGCCATTGCAGAAAAATTTACGCAAAACGGCATACGGACGGTTATTGTTGGCAGGGATCCTGAAAAGCTGACTGCAGCAAAGATTCAATTGGGCGAGCTTGCCTTTGCAATAACTTGCGACCTCAGTGACCTTGCGTCGATCCCTGTCCTTATAAAAAATATACTCCGTCAATTTGGGCAGGTTGATATATTAGTCAACAATGCCGGCATAAATATGAAAAAAGAATTCAGCGAAGTCACCGATGAAGAGTTTCAAAGCGTGATCACTACCAATCTATGTTCTGTATTTTCCATCAGCCGCGAAGTTGTGAAGCATATGCTGGAAAGAGGATCCGGTAATATTATCAATATTAGTTCCATGGCGGCGCAATACGGTTTGCCAAAAGTAATTGCTTATAGCGCCAGTAAAACAGCCATAGAGGGTATGACAAGAGCCATGGCGGTGGAACTATCTCCTAAAGGCATTCGCGTCAATGCGATTGCCCCTGGCTTTATTTATTCAGCCATGACAGATAAAGCCCTGAATAACGACCCGGCAAGAAAAGCAAAAGTTTTTGCGCGGACTCCGCTTGGTCATATGGGGCAGCCTAATGACATTGGCGAAGCTGCATACTTTCTGGCATGCGGTACCGCTAAATACATTACGGGTGTGATATTGCCCGTGGATGGCGGCAATAGCATTGGTTTCTAATTTAATTAAGCCAGAGGTGTGGTATCTCGCTTTTTAACTCCAATTGATAAATCAATCATGCCTCGCAAAAAAATTTATAAGGATAACCCCATGAAAATTACAAATGTAAAACCCATACTCACTGCCCCGGATGGAATCGCGCTTGTCATTGTGAAAGTTGAAACTGATCAGCCCGGGCTTTACGGTATAGGCTGCGCCACCTTCACACAACGCCCCACACTGGTCGCAAAAGCAGTCGAGGAATACCTGGCTCCATTATTGAAAGACCGCGATCCCGCCAACATCGAAGATTTATGGCACATGATGTATGTCAATTCGTACTGGCGTAACGGACCTGTACTGAATAACGCCATCAGCGGCGTAGACCAAGCGCTATGGGATATCAAAGGCAAAGTAGCGAACATGCCTGTTTATGATCTACTCGGTGGCAAATGCCGGGAAGCAGCCATGGTCTATCGTCATGCTGACGGAAGCGACCCGCAGGAAGTATTGGACAACGTGCTTAAGTATCAGGCCGAAGGAGCGCTCGCGGTGCGTATGCAGATGGGCGGCTACGGCGGACGGGTAAAAGATATCAACAAACAAAACGCGGCTCCAAGCGCAAGCGCGCCGCAGGCTACGCATCGCATGAGCGCCATGGATAATTTACAAAGCAAATTTCCCGGCGCTTATTACGACCCCGATTGGTATGCCCGCTCGATCCCGCCATTGTTTGAATTTGTGCGCGGCAAGATCGGATATGATCTTTTCCTCCTGCACGACATCCACGAACGTCTTGCGCCGATTGATGCAATTCGCATGGCAAAAGCCCTTGAGCCGTTCCGCTTATTTTTTCTTGAAGATCCATTCGCGCCCGATCAAATTGAGTGGTTCCGCCGCTTGCGTGATCAATGCGCCACACCGATCGCAATGGGTGAATTACACAACAACCCGTTGGAATGGAAGACTCTGATCTCAGAACAATTGATTGATTTTATCCGTTCGCATGTCTCCCAGTTGGGCGGACTTACCCCAGCGCGTAAACTTGCTTCTTTATGTGAAGCGTTTAGCGTCCGCACCGCCTGGCACGGACCTGGAGACACTTCTCCTGTCGGTCATGCCGCCAATCTGCATCTTGACCTGGCGTGCCATAATTTTGGAATTCAGGAAATGATCTATTTTGGCGATCCGCTTAAGGAAGTATTCCCTGGTATTCCAGAATTACGCGACGGTTATCTCTGGCCGAATGACAAGCCCGGTCTGGGAATTGACATCGATGAAAAGAAAGCTGCCAAGTACCCGATCAGCATACCACCCATCGAGTGGACACAAAGCCGCTGGCCGGATGGAACGATCTGGACCCCGTAATTAGAAGTATTAATTCCCGGCTAAAAAATTCCATACAGGTGCATGTGTCAAACTGCATGGAATAAAGTTGAGTGTATTACTGAGGTGTAATGAATAAACTCTCTTTTCTCGCCAGGTCACAAATGCGAATTGAAATGTGGCTAGTGGGTCCATTGGATCCCAACGTGCGGCAAAATATGTACACAGACATGCGCGCAGCGTGTACACATAGCGTGATGGCTACGGTCATCACTTTTATTCCAATTATCCTACGGCGCTCGGGCGCATCAACCGAACAGGTGGCATATTATTTTGCAATCACGACATTAGGCCTGCTCACTACAAGTATCAGCATGTGGTTAATGCGCCGTTTTGGAATGAAACCAGTGATCTTGATCTGCTGGCTGGTGGGCCGCGGCTCTTTTTTGCTGACCGCGTTTGCATTCAACGCCACGAGCTTGCTGGTTATCTTTACTCTTTTCTGGCTGTTGGAAACCTGGCCTTCGCCTGCATATGTCCAAACCATTCAAACTATTTACCCCATTGAACAGCGGGGACGCATTCTTGCGGCAGTTCGAGTTGGATTGGTGGCTCTTAGCCTGGCGCTTACACCTCTGGCGGGATGGATTCTCGACCACTGGGGCTATCGAGTATTACTGCCCTTCGCCGGACTCTCCGGAATTGGATCTTCTCTTATCTTTTATAGTTTAATGCGCAAAATTCCGAACACAATGGCCGAGTCTGCACGTCATGTAATTTCACCGTTGCAAATCCTAAAGAGCGATTCCAGGATGCCCATTTATCTGACTGGATTATTTTTATTTGGCCTGGGGGCATTAATGGCGTCGCCATTGTTCCCGATCATCCAAGCGGATCGCCTCAATTTATCCTACTCAGTGATTGGGCTGCTTGGCTTCGTGCAATCCTTATTTTGGTTCCTGGGATATCTATTTGGCGGGCGGATATTGGATCGTTTGGGCGGAATCCGAAGCCTGCAAATCGTATTTGCGCTCAATGCGATCGTGATTTTTCCCTATATCTGGGCCTCTCAAGGCTGGATGCTCTTGCCATCCTTTATCGCGGCAGGTTTGGTAACGGCTGGCGCAGACCTTGCCATACTTTATACAATTTCGCATCTGGCAGGTCCTGATAAAACCCCGGATTATGCGGCGCTCAATTCAACAGTCGCCGGGTTGCGCGGATTGTTAGGCCCGTTGTTGGGCTCTTTGTTAGTGAGGATCGGCTGGCCTTATTGGGCTGTTTTCCTCTTGAGCGCTGGTTTTACATTGGCGGGCGCCGCGGCTCTAGCTTTTATTACAAAACCTCAAGTTGCCGAAGCGTTCAATGCCCAATCGTGAGCAACCAGCTCAAGGCGGAGAGCAAAGCGCGGAAAGGGGCGCAGAGACGGACGAAGTTTCGGTGGAATGGTCAGTCACGGGCGGCGTCGAATGCCCGCCATTCATCAACAAAATATTGTTTTGTAAGAAGGAGATGGAGAAGGGGAGAGGATGGTTTTGACTTGAATATTCAAAGAGTTAAAAAGAAATAACCACGAAGTACCCAAAGGTCAGAAAGGAGACATTAGTAACTTTGTGACCTTTGGACTTTTGTGTGAAAATTCTAGCGTTTGAACTTCTTGCCAGTGGCGAGTTCGACGCTCTTGTATGCACCATCATAAATGCCAATGCTTTTATTTTTGACGATGCAATCGCAGAACATGGTCAGTAGATCATCTGCCTCTGTGAGCAGGTCGATGGCTTGCAAGGTTTGCGGGATGGAGCGGGTCTCGACGGTGCTGTCACCAATTTCCGCGCCGCGAATTGCGCCCCACATTTCATGCCCGCCAACACGAGCGTTGAAAATTTTAGGGACAGGATAGAAAGCGAGTTCGCTGGGCTTTGTGATCATCACATCCATCACGCGCATGAGATAGTTTGTGGCGTAGACGGCGTGGAATGTGTTGTCATACAGGAAAACGTGCAATCCACTCGCGTGCTTCTTGCGAATGCTATCAGTAAATTTCTTTGTGTCTTCCCAAGTGAAATGCGTATTGATGAGGTCTTTGTGTTGAGTGAGCTGCTCTTGCAGCCAGGTCCAGTTGTCTTTATGATCGCCAAGATTAATAAAGAGGGCGATCTTATCTATTTCGATCATGGGAATTGCGTGTTCAATAATTGCTTTGAACAATTCACGTTGTGCACCTGCGCCGCCCATGGTGACGAGGAAACGACGAGGTTCTTTTGCTTTCATGCGGGTCAGACGGTCTTCGCAATCGACTTCGATGTTTTCGACGAGCTCATGGTCAACGTGATGGCCTGTGAAATGGATCGCGTCGGCGGGAACGGGTTTAAGAATTTTGCCTTTGTCGTCAAATCCGCGCATGGCCCGGAAGCCGTAATAGCCGGACGGAGATTGAACGGCGTGCTTTGCGCCTTCGGTAAGCTGGAAAGCCATCGGCCAGTTATCGAACATCATGTCAACCACGTTGGTCATGCCGCCAGAGACTGCGCCCATGCAATTCCACATGTGAGATGTGAGAATGGGCATATCTGATGGAAGCGCGCCATAAAGATTTTTGAATAACTCGCTCATCTTGTAATCTTTGACTTCGGTCTTAAGGAAGCGCCACGGCCAGGTGCTGGTCATGTAATTGAAGAGCGCATCCAACCCAGGGAGAGTTGGTTCGCCCGTCGTCAGCGATTCCCACACGTATTTGTCGAACCAGCCGTATCGTTGTGAGATGCGTGAGTATTTGCTATAGTTTGAATTGCACCAGTTGATTACCTCTGTGGTGATGCCGGGTACCGAAAGCAAATCAAGCCAGTACGGTGTGAAGCCCATGGCTTTTGCGACAGAGACGCCCGCCATGGCGATGCGGTAATGTCCAAAGCCCATGCGGATGGTGCTGACGATAACGCCGTTCTTCTTGTTCAGCGGCGTGCCATTCCCATCACGGACGATAGTCTTGAGTCCGAAAATTTCCGAGCCGTAGGGATGATCTTCGACACTCAGGTTGTATTTTTCGTTTGGGTCGTAGTTAAATTTCCTGGCTAGCATGTCCTTCCACTTGTCGCTGGCGCGTGTCTGGCTTTTTGTGATGGGGTTGCCATACACCTCGTATCTACCGTCCTTCTTTT
>JANODZ010000305.1:0-2733 GCA_031412935.1 Anaerolineales bacterium | reverse complement strand
TGGCGGGAGCCTGCTTTCAAACTCCATCGCCGATTCGCGCTCGAAAGGTCCATCAAAGTCCACTTGTTGGCAGAGACAGTTTCCAGCATGCCTGGAATGGCAATGTGGATATCAATCCAAGCGCCAAAGCGATCTCATCCTTCGACACTTCCTACGGTCGCAGTAACCACCTCTAGCCCATCTCCCTTAGGGAAAGGCATCGTCGCTCTATTTTACGCAAACTCAAACACTGGCACTTCCATCACTCGTGTGGGTTTCTGCTTACTCAAAATCATCTGCTGAATTCGTTCAACGGTTTCAGCGGAGAATAGTTGTTCGCCTGTTTCGAGACACACCCGCGCAGGGACATGCTCAATGACAAGCAATTTGCCGTCAACATCAATTGTGTATGTCACCTTTTCAGGAACAAAGGTCTCTGTTGGATAAGTTGTAACCATTATTTTCTCCTTACTTTGTATTCAATCCATTGCTCAAGGTCGGGTTGGTAAAGCGTGATAATTTTGACAGGTTCCCGAGAAGGGTAACTGCATTGTATGTGAAGCGGCCTGGCAGATTTTGTCGCACCGAATACAAGGCAACTTGACCCATACTTGTCATTAGAGAGTGTTTTATATTGATGTTTGGAATTCTATAGAAATTTAGAGTACTGATCATCTAATAAACGTTCAAGATAAGGCGTAACCTGCCAGAACGCTTTTAAATTCCTGTATTCCTCAACCCAGCGAGCGCTTCCTGTGGAAGAAATTTTTACGGAACGGATCATCAGGTTTTTTGCGGTATGTTCTATAGGAACAAACTGAGTAATATCTGTGCGATAACCCATAATGCGTAAAATTGTGGCTCGGAAGGTGTCTGTTAATATATCTCCCATGCGCTCGAAAAGTATGCCTTGATGGAATATGGATAATAAGGGGGCTGGCATGCTGACATGCGATAATTGCGCTTGTAATTCATGCTGACAACAAGGCGCACAGACAATAAGCCTGCTGCCCCAGCGAATCCCCTGCGCAAGAGCGTCATCCGTGGCTGTGTCACAGGCATGCAAAGCAACAACCACGTCGGGGATGGATTCTGGCTGGAAATCTGAGATCTGCCCAACCTGGAAAGTTAATTGATCCCATCCTAATAATTTTGCCTTCGCCTGATGTCGTTCAATCAAGTCAGCTTTGAGATCCACCCCGACAACAAATGCATCCAGTTTTAAAATTTCATGAAGATAGAAATAGATCGCAAAGGTCAGGTACGCATTGCCACATCCAAAGTCTATTACATGAAGCGGCTTCCCGTCAAAATCGTTAAAGGAATTGGTTTCATCCACCAGGCGGATAAACTCGTTTATTTGGACGTATTTCCTTTGCATATCCGCTCTGATTCTGCCATCCTTGGTCATGATCCCCACAGCTTCGAGAAAGGATTTCGCATTTTCTTCCGACAAGATTCTGGCCTTTTCGCGATTGTGCGCCAGGTTTACCCCCACAGGGGTTGCAATCGGCTTGAGTTCATTTAATTGGACTTTTCCTTTTTTTGAGATGTTGACTTGAAGATTTCCAATATTGCTTTCCGTGAAAATATTCCTGAAAGGGAGGGTCAGTAATTCATCCACTTTGGATGCGGCCTCTTTGAATGAATAATTCTTGCTGATGTCTTTTTTTTCATCAAAATAAGAGAATTGCAGGCTGATTTCCCCTTTGATCGCAACCGGCCGTACCAGCACCTTGATCCACTGCAAGGTTGATCCGCTTTGCACACCGCTGAATACAGCCCGGATGAAGGTATCGCTGGCCAGCAGTCGTTCGCGAATCAGTTTTTTATAATCGTCCATAAAAGAAAGTATATCATTTGTTATTAAGATGGCGAAAGGTATTAAGTTTAAGGGATTGACTTCCACATGAATTGATAATATCAAATTGAAAATAACGAAAACTTGCTCAACGCATTTTTCCTAAAGACTCTTTTCATATCCAGTTTGGGTGCTTCCTAAATTATCATGAAATCTGCTAAAATCCCATTCAACTAAAATCCACTTCAAGGAATTCTCCTATGACTCAAACCTACGATGCCATCATCATCGGCGCGGGCGTAATGGGCGCAAGTATCGCCTTCCACCTCGCCGAGCGCGGACTTAAAGTAGCCATTCTCGAGCGAAATGTCGTCGCTTCGGGAGCGACCGGTCACTCAAGCGGACTCGTCCGCATGCATTATGATCTCGCCGCCGAATCTGAATTGACCTTCGCCAGTTATAAAAATTATTTTAGTAATTGGAAAGAACGAGTCGGTGGCGAATGCGGATTCATCCAAACGGGATTCATGCAAATCGCCAAGCGTGAGCATGAGGATAAACTGCGCGGCAACGTCGCCAACCAACAACGCATCGGCATCAACACGTCCGTCATCTCGGCGGATGACGTGAAGAAACTTGTCCCTGATTTTCTCACGGACCAGTTCGATTTCGCTGCATATGAGCCTGACTCAGGCTACGCAGATGCGACCCTCACCACCAACTCGTTCATCGAAGCCGCCAAACGCAACGGCGCGACGTTGATTCAAAATTGCGAAGTGACTGCGATACATATATCGGGCGGAGCCGTAAAAGGCGTCAGCACCACTCAAGGTGAATTTGCGGCGCCCACAGTTATCAGCGCGGCAGGACCGTGGGCGAAGCATGTCGCACAACTCGCCGATGTGGATGTCCCGCTCGTCACATGGACTCACGATGTGGCGTTCCTCCATCGC
>JANODZ010000304.1:0-2240 GCA_031412935.1 Anaerolineales bacterium | reverse complement strand
CACTTGCGCGTTAATTTTGTAGCCAGGTTCTTCATCCGCAACCATGCCGGTTCTAAAAAATGTAAATAAACTTCTTCCAATTTTGAATCGCATGCGATTATCTGCATGTTGCATCACCAATAAAATGGTTACGTTGTGAGCCCAATTCGGCAGGAACATTGCTTTTGCAAAATCAATCGGATGAGTCAATGCCCACCATAAAAATTTCAAAACACGAATCGGAATGCTGGCGTTGTTATCAATCAACGGCGCGGCAAGGAAACGCATTAATGATGAACCATCTGGGTAACGGACCGGCTCGATGCGAGTCATCTCATCAAGGTTATAGATGGATGAAATCGCGACGCCTTGCGAATAATTAATATCAGATTTTCGAGCCACGCTTCCCAACAGACCCTCAGAGTTGGTCCTGACCATTGTGCCGAGTCGCCCCGAAAGTTTTGGCAATGACTTTTTCACATCGCGCAGATTCAATAATAATCTCATTGTCCCCATCACACCCGCCGAAAAGATGACATTCTTTGCATAAACTTTCGAGTAACTAGTAACAAGTGATGTGGAAGAACGAGTATGCACTTCATAACGCACACTATCTGCTGATAACTGATTACTGTTCACTTCTTTAACATCAACAACTTCAACTTCCGCAATAACCTTCGCTCCATTTTTCTCTGCAAAATATAAATAATTTTTCGGCAACGTATTTTTTGCATTATGACGACAGCCCACCATACAACCACCGCAATGCTGACATCCCGCCCGATCAGGACCTTCTCCACCAAAGAAAGGATCAGGAACTGTAACTCCCGCTTCGCCGAAATATGAACCGACATCCGTTGCGCGGAAGGTATGCCCCATGCCACCTTCTTCTGCCATTTCTTTCAATAACAAATCCGCTTTCCATAGTTTTGGATTTCTTGCAACACCCAACATTTTTTTTGCAGTTTCATAATGAGGCTTCAACACGTCGCCCCACTTAACATTTTGATTCCATGCTGGCGTTGCAAATGTTTCATCGGTTGGAACTTCCAGCACATTGGCATATCCTAAACTTCCGCCGCCCACTCCTGCTCCGTGTAAAACCATTACGCCTTTAAGAATGCTGATTTGCAAAATTCCATGCGCACGGATCAATGGCATCCATAAATACTTCCAATATTGCCAATTTGTTTTTGCGAAGTCTTTATCTTCAAATCGTTTCCCCTTTTCTAAAACCAAAACAGAATAGCCTTTTTCGGTTAATCGCATGGCTGATACTGAACCACCGAATCCAGAACCGATGATGATGTAATCGTATGTTTGAATCATGAAAAGAATTATACTTCGACTATTGATAAAGGACTGCAGACTTTAGTCTGCTATTTGTAAAAAGCGGACTGAAGTCCGCGCTCCATATCCAAAAGGTAAATATGACACCTCCAATTTTTAATTCATATCGTTCTCCCGTATTTAGCAAACGTGGGATTGTAGCAACATCTCAACCTCTTGCAACTGCCGCAGGGATTGAGATTCTTTCAAAAGGCGGCAATGCTGCAGATGCCGCTGTGGCTTGTGCGGCCGCGTTGAATGTCACCGAGCCAACGTCCACTGGAATTGGCGGGGATATGTTTGCTTTGTATTTTGACTCGCAGACAAAACGAGTGACTGCATTAAATGGATCGGGTCGTGCTCCTGCCGCGCTGACACTTGACCTGCTAAAGAAAGAAAACTTACTCGCTGATGAATTGCCGCCGTACCATCCGCATACAATTACTGTCCCTGGGGCATGTGCAGGCTGGTGTGACTTGATCGAAAAGCATGGTTCACTTTCATTGACAGAAATATTATCGCCAGCTATCAGGCTTGCGGATGAAGGATTTCCAGTTGCTCCAATCACATCTTACTTTTGGGCAAGCGGCGTTGGTAGACAATTGAAATCATCATTGAATGGGCACGAGTTGACTATTGACGGTCGCGCGCCAAATGCAGGTGAAATTTTTTATAACAAAGGATTGGCAAAAACATTTCGTTTGGTTGCAGAGAAAAAAGCTGAAGGGTTTTATCAAGGTCAAATTGCAGAGTCAATTGTCAGCGTGGTTAAAGAGGCGGGTGGATGTTTATCACGTGTAGATTTGGCGGAAAATGAATCCACTTGGGAAAATCCAATTTCAGTTAATTATCATGGATTGAAAGTCTATGAATGCCCGCCCAATGGACAAGGCATCACGGCATTGATTGCATTGAATATTTTGGAAGGTTTT
>JANODZ010000303.1:0-2687 GCA_031412935.1 Anaerolineales bacterium | reverse complement strand
ATTGTATTTACGCTTGTAATAACGCCCTGGGTGATTCGTAATTCACTTTTACATAACAAGCTCACAGGCATTGAGTCATCCATGGGGTATAACCTGTATCTCGGGTATCATCCGCTGGGAAATGGTTCGTTCATGTTTGGTCCCTCGCTTGATCTGCTCATCATTATGGACGATTCCGAGCGTGATCAGGCAGGGATGCAAAAAGCAATCTCTTTTATTATGGAAGCGCCCAAGCGATTTATTCCACTCGCCCTCAATCGCCTCGGTTTTTTCTTTGGATTGGAAAAACGGGTATTGATGTATTTCTATTCAAACAACCTGGTCGGATATATTTCAAAACCGGTGTTAATTAGTATCTCCGCCGTTTTGCTTTCGCCATTCGTATTCATCTCAATTTCCGCATTCTTGAGTTTTTCACTCTTGAGGTGGAATTCGCAAACCATCCTTCTGCTTCTCCTTTTTACTTTATACCTTCTGCCTCACATCTTCATCCTTTCCGAAGATCGATTTCACCTGGCGTTGATTCCATTTTTTGCCATTCTTGGGGCGCAATTTTGGGCTGTTGGGTTTCAGGCGATCACGGCGCGCTGGCATGAGTCAATCAGCGGGAGGTGGTTGACGTCACTCATAGTGCTTGGGATTTTTCTACTCATTCTAAATTGGGGTTTTGAGTTATCGCGCGATGCGGATAAAATTGCCGTTCTGCTTGCCCCAGGCGGTAATATATCCCACTTTCCATATTGAGAGAGATCAATGAAATATTTGCTGGGTGAAAAACTTAATTTTGATTGGAAGATTGTGAGCGTAACGATCATCAGTACATTATTATTAATGATAGATCATTATCATAAGCTTACCACGCATAAATATTGGGATCGCGTGCTCTTGTATCTTGTTATTCCGCTTTTGATCATTATTGTTTTGTTTCGTGAAAATCCTAAAGAATACGGCTTTTCCTTCGGCAATTGGAAGCTGGGGCTGACGTATACCGCGCTGGGGATATTCCTAATGGCTCCCGTTATTTTTTACCTTGGGAGCGGTGACGCCGCCATGAAAACTTACTATGAAAAATCCCTGCCAGGACTTCCATGGACAACTTTCTTAGACCTGGTCGGTTGGGAATTTTTTTTTCGCGGCTGGATTCTATTTGCGTACGCGCGTAAATTTGGTCACGAAGCTTTGTGGCTTCAGGCTGTTCCTTTTGCGATTGCGCACATCTCCAAGCCTGAGATCGAAACACTATCCACTCTCTTCGGCGGATTTGCATTCGGCTGGGTGGCTTATCGCACAAGATCTTTTGTGTGGCCGTTTCTTATTCACTGGTTTATTGGTACCTTTATTATTATTGTCGCCTCAGGTGCGATATGACAAATTTCTCCCTGCGCCCGGCCTTGGAATCAGAGTCCGCTCAAATTAAGGACTTGATAAAATTAGTCGGGATCAACCCCACAGGTTTGGACTGGAAGCGTTTCCGGGTTGCAGTCAACGAAAATGGTCAGATCATTGCCTGCGGACAGGTCAAACCCCATGGCGCAGACATCCGCGAACTCGCGTCGATTGCGGTGTTGCCCGAATATCGCAAACAAAAAATTGCGCGCGCGCTGATTGAATTGATATTGCTCGAAAATCCACGACCTCTTTACTTAATGTGTATTTCACATAATGGGCCGATGTATGAAAAATTTGGTTTTCGAGCGATCGCCGCTGCTGATGCGCCGCGATATTTCCGTAGAATAATTAAATTGTTCGATCTTGCAGATTTGTTTCGAAAATCAGAAGATACCCTGTGGGTCATGAAGTTGGAGTAAAATCATTCTTATGAAGAATGTATTATTTGTACTGGTGGGTGTATTAACCGGCTTTGTTCTCGCGGGCGTGCTGGTATTTGTTTCACGGGCGCAGTCCGGAGAACCAATTGTCTTAAGACCCGCGCCCACCCAGGTGCCTATCGCGGTACATGTGATCGGCGCGGTGCCGCGCCCGGGCTTGTATGAATTTGCGGAAGGCGCGCGACTCCAGGATGCGATTGATGCCGCAGGCGGCCTGCTTGCAGAAGCAGATGCAAATGGGTTAAATCTTGCTGGATTGCTCGAGGATGGCCAGCAATTAGATATTCCTTATCAGGCTGGCAGCGAACCGGCGAATGACAGTTCTACTTTTGATCTGCCTTCCTCAGCAACTGATGTTCCGACAGATGACATTTCCGGCCAGGACCTTGTAAATATTAATACTGCTTCACTCGAAGAACTGGATGCCCTGCCGGGTATTGGCTTAACCACAGCGCAGAAAATTATTGATTACCGTGAAGAGAACGGACCATTTGAGACGATCGAAGATATTTTGAATGTTTCAGGTATTGGTCCATCAACATTTGAAGATATTATGGATTTAATCACAGTAGGGGAGTGATATTTTTCTATTTGATGCGATTGCCCTTCAGATTTATTGAATAATATTCCGTGTAAAGTTACAGAACCTAAAGCTGTCGTTTTGATGGTTTTTCGGGTGAACTTATTTTTTTACTCAATCGCCAGTACATGCCGCGCGATCACTAATCTTTGAATCTCACTCGTGCCTTCGCCAATTGTCATCAGACGCGCGTCGCGATACATTCTTTCGACGTTGTATTCGCGGCTATAGCCATTTCCGCCGTGGATTTGAATCGCGTCGTAGCAGGCGCGTTCCGC
>JANODZ010000302.1:0-13541 GCA_031412935.1 Anaerolineales bacterium | reverse complement strand
AGAAGATCGCAAATCAGATCGGCTTGGGCGCGCTGGTGTATTCCATGCTTTCGGTCGACAACAACAAGGATATTGTTTTTAATATCAACGATGCCTTGTCATTTGACGGCAGAACAGGCCCGTATATTCAGAACGCATATGTGAGAGCGAATTCTATTTTAAAGAAGGAAGGAACGTTCAACGTTCAACGTTCAACATTTGATTACGAATTAACAAAGCATGAAATTGAGTTGATCGAGTTGATCTCGCGCTTCCCACAAACCGTGGAGCAGGCCGCGAATGAATATCGCCCGTTGGTGATGGCGGCCTATGCCTATGATCTGGCGAATGCCTTTCACTCTTTTTATCACGCAGTGAACGTTTTACAGACGGAAGATGAAAAAATCAGAATAGCACGATTGCAATTGGTCATGGCGGCGAAACAGACGATCGAGAACGCGCTGCGTTTGCTGGACATTCAAGCTCCTGACGTAATGTGACAGGTAAACAAGCGAGACATACACAGACTAGACTCTCAATGGATGCTGGGTCTGTTTTTTAATATTTCCTACAATTTTTCTTCGCCTACTCCACGCCCTTTATCTTTAATGGTTAATAAAATGAAACCACAAATCTTTGACGAGACAAATCCTCTGGAAGAAGTTATGGTCTGGGGCGAGCCAGGGATTGAGGCCCTGCTTGGACAACTGCTGCCGAAAACACGCAGCCTATTCCGCAGTTATTATGAGGTGACCAGGGCCCGGGGTGAATTTGCGTGCATGTCTGCACTGCTCGTCAATGAGGAGGTTCGCATCATCCGCGCAAAAGATGCAACTGTGCGCCTGCTGGAAAAGCGCGTCATCCCTGCCCTGCCCGAATCGATTCGCGAGTTGAAGCATGAACTGTATCAACGGGCTGATTTTTTCTTCGAGACCTATCGTCACGCCAAGGAAATAGATCTTAGACGTGATGGTGTTGACCTTACCTCTGAAGCTGTCTATCACGAAGTAAAACAGGATATGGATAATATTCTTGAACAGGATATTGCACTATATGGTGAATCAGGAGCCATCCGATTGAATTATTTGCTCAGCCTGTCCAAACCCTGGCCGATGGCAAATATTTTTTACGGACGCGACCAGTCCCAGGTCATTGCGGATCGTGTCATCCTTTCATCCTTGAGGTGGAACATCCGCAGACCTGAAGTGAAAATATACAAGGATGCATTACATGAGTTAGGGTACGACTCATCCTTTACAGATATTCGTGAAGGGACGATTGAAGGCGGTGACGTGGCATTGTTTGGGAATGTTTGTTATATTGGCGTGGGCGCACGGACAACGATGAACGCGGTTAAAGATCTGGCGCTCCAGATCGGAAGTATTTTGGATAAAAATAAAATTCAAATGGTGGCGGTCGTAAACAAAAAACAGGAAGAGGAAAGCAATTTTTTCATGAGCCCCACCACAGAACACATGCAAGTAATGCATCTGGATATGTTCTGGATACCTCTGGCGCCTGATTTAGTAATGGCATACACAGACGAACTGGATGCACGCGAAGCAATTTTGATCACTCAGGAAAAGGGAAGAATAATCGCACAGAGATTGGGAAGTTTTCGCGAATTTTTACACTCAAAGGAAATTGACATTCTGGAGGTGACGGAAGCCGAACAAAAGAACTTCGCTACGAATTTACTAAACCTTGGAAACAGAAAGGTGGTTGCGGCGCTGTCGTCGAATCCACGGGTAAATGCTGAGTTGGAAAAGCGCGGGTTCCTGGTGAAATTCGCAGAACTGACAAAGCTGGTGGATGGTTATGGCGCTGTCCACTGTTTGACTGCGCCAATGATACGAAGACATTAAATAGGAATAGATGCAAATAATCAGCCAAGTTTATCTTTGAATATTTGAAATTCTAAAAGTTTGCTTTCAACCTTCGACCAACGCTCTATCTCCTTCAGGTCAACTTTTTGATTTTGAGCAACCAAAATTGCCTGCGCCAGCCCCTGATTGTCACCCCAAAAATAATATGCGCAAAGCCTGTCTTTTACGCAGTCTGTTGGTGAAATAACTCTTAAAACCACAGTTAATAATTTCACGTCCAAAATTTCCTTGACGGGTTCATTCCCGACAGAAAGCGGACCATCAGGAAATTCAACAAAATATTTTGTTTCAGCACTTTCAAATATTCGTCCCTTCTCTTGAAAACCGATCTCTGCCATTCCATTCCCGATCAAGGTTCTTTTCACAAAATGAACATTGATCAAATCCAGGTCGTGCGAAATGTATTTATTACTGCTATACAATGTAACACTAGCTCCGCCGGAAAGGACAACATCAATCTCATTCTTTCTTAAATGTGACTGAACAAACGCTGCAAGCTCCACCAGACTCATACTTTTGATCGATTTCATTGCGGCTTTCCCTTTACCCGCGGTCTGCGTCTGTTCATCATTAAATTCTCCTGTTGATCTGCAGAATAAAAAGAAAGTGCTTTTGCCAAAAGACCCTTTAATTCACTCACAAAAGGATAGCGTGGATTAAACATATATAAACGGGTTCTCCCGGCCAGGCGGCTTACTAAAACGCCGCCTACTTCGAGCTTATCCAACTTCCTTTGAATCGCATAAAGATCGGTTTCATAAAACCGGGCAATATCCCTGGCGTAGCCTTCTTCACGGGCAAGAATAAAGATCAAGGCGCGCTCTGCGCTGAGTGAGCCTAAAAGCGGTTCAAGCATGAGAATTCCTCCATAAATTACAAGACCAATATAGTTAGTCAAATGACCAACATATTTGGTCATTATATCACTAGACAATTAACGAATCCATTTGAACAAGACCCGCTGGCGTGGGACGCAAGTGTCGTCGGGAAAACACTCTCCTCTAAATGTCATGGAAAACTGTCATACAAAAAACAGGCTGAACGGTATCTAGGCGTCCAGCCTGTTTTCTTGTTTAATTCAATCAACGAGACCCCATTGGGTAAAAACGACGTGACTCAAAACCAAAGCCGGGTTGCATCAGACGCTGTCCCCCAATGCGGTTTGTACAGCAGGAGATTCCTATGCCAGTAAAGACCATCATCATGGGAGCGGCGGGACGTGACTTCCATAACTTCAACACGTTCTTCCGTGGAAACAAGGATTATGAAGTCGTGGCATTCACGGCCACACAGATCCCTGATATCGAAGGCCGCCTGTATCCGAAGGAACTCGCCGGCGACTTATACCCGAAAGGGATTCCTATCCGGGCCGAGGAGGAATTACTGGACCTGATCAGGAAGCATGGCGCCCAGCAGGTTGTCTTCGCGTATAGCGATGTGCCGCATGAATATGTGATGCACAAGGCGGCAATGGTCAATGCGGCGGGTGCGGACTTCCGCATGATGGGCACGAAATACACACAGGTGAAGTCGAACAAGCCCGTCGTTTCGATCAGCGCCGTTCGGACGGGATCAGGCAAAAGTCAGACCACGAGGCGTGTGGCTTTAATCCTCAAAGAAATGGGATACAAAGTTGCGGCCATTCGTCATCCAATGCCTTATGGAAATCTTATCGCGCAGGAAGTGCAGCGTTATGCAAGTTATGATGACCTCGACGAATACGAATGCACGATCGAGGAGCGGGAGGAATACGAACCTCATATCGATAGCGGCGTGATTATTTACGCAGGCATCGATTATGAAAAGATCATTCGCAAGGCTGAAGCGGAAGCGGATATTATTTTGTGGGATGGCGGCAATAATGACTTTCCGTTCTATGTGCCTGACCTGCAAATTGTTGTAGCTGACCCGCACCGTACGGGGCACGAATCTACCTATTACCCCGGCGAAACAAATGTACGCATGGCGGATGTGTTCGTGATCAATAAAGTGGAAACGGCGGACGCAGAAAATGTGATCAGGCTGCGTGAGAACCTGCGCAAGCTGAATCCGAATGCTGTCCAAATCGAAGCTGCCTCGCCCCTCTTTGTGGATGACCCAGCTGCGATTCAAGGCAAACGTGTTTTGGTAGTGGAAGACGGCCCAACTCTGACTCACGGTGAGATGGCTTATGGCGCGGGATATATCGCAGCCCGAAGATTCGGCGCGAAAGAAATTATTGACCCGCGCCCGTTTGCAGTGAGATCCATTGCCGCGACATATTTGAAGTACCCGAAGACTGGACCCATCCTGCCCGCGATGGGGTACGGCGATGCACAGACAAAAGACCTCGAAGAGACGATCAACAAATCTGATGTCGACCTGGTTATCATCGGCACACCGATTGACCTTTCACGCGTAATGAAGATCACGAAACCAAGTCAGCGTGTGCGCTATGAGTTGCAGGAGATCGGACAACCAACCCTGACCGATATTTTGATGAAAAAGTTTGGGAAGAAAAAGTAGATTAGGAAACAGAAATTAGGGGTTAGGGTTAGAGAGTGTTTCTTAAGTTCGAATATTGTACGAGGAAAGAGCATTAACCACAGAGAACACGGAGTCCACAGAGGTTTAAAAGGTTTTTCTCCGTGATCTTTGTGATCTCTGTGGTAAAAAAGCATTTAAGAAACAGTCTCTTAGGTTAGGGGTAGGAAAGTGACAGTCACCTTCTTTGCAAAGGAGATTGTCACTTTTGATATTTAAGAGTCGAGTGATAGAATTCACCCATAAATTCATAAGGATAAAACATGAAAAAAAGATGGATCGAACCAATCACCCTCTCGGGGTCATCCATAGTAATAGATCCGCTTTCGCTTGAGCATTTGGACGGCATCATCGAAGCCGTAAAAGATGGAGAGCTTTGGAAGTTGTGGTATACCTCGGTGCCTTCGCCGGAGACAGCAGAGGCGACCATAAAGACCGCGATCGACCTGCGTGAGAACGCAGGCTGGATGCCGTTCATTATCCGCGAGAAGGCAACAAACAAGATCATCGGCAGCACGCGTTATTGCAATGTGGACGAGGTTAATCAACGGCTCGAGATCGGCTACACCTGGTATTCAGAAAGTTATCAGAGGACATCGGTCAACACCGAATGCAAATATTTACTGCTAACCCATGCCTTTGAAAAACTCGATGCCATCGCCGTGGAATTCCGCACCCATTGGCACAACCAAAAATCACGCGCAGCCATCGAAAGGCTGGGCGCGAAGCAGGATGGCGTACTGAGAAATCATCAGAAGTCCACTGTTGGGATTTATCGTGATACGGTTGTTTATTCCATTATCAATTTGGAATGGCTTGCGGTGAAACAATCCCTGGAATTTAAGTTAAATGGGCAGTACAAAATTAACACGGGTCGATAATTTTATGAGGCATAAACTTTTAATTCTTGCACAAGACGAAAACAAATACCGCGCTTTGATCGAAGAAGCGCGGCTCGCTGATTTGGAATTGGTGGCCCAACCTGCCGCAGATGTGGATATCGCCCTGGGCGAACCGAAACTCATCAAAGCCGCGCTCCCTTCCCTCCCTGCCTTGCGCTGGGTCCAATCCATTTGGGCTGGGGTGGAGCCCTTGCTTAATCCTGCTGCGCGCCGTAATTACATCCTCACCAACGCGCGCGGCGTCTTCGGCGAGGTGATGACTGAATATGTCATTGGCTATATGCTTGCACATGAACGCAGAATATTTCAAAAAATGGAGGCACAAAAAAATAATGATTGGGACGATACCGAAACCGGCACATTACGCGGGAAAACGATCGGCTTATTAGGGGTTGGCTCGATTGGAGCGGAGGTTGCACTCAGCGCAAAATTTTTCGGCATGAACGTCCGCGGGTTTACACGCGCTAGTGAAACGAGTAAACATGTAGACACGTATTATCACGGGGATGAATTGTTGGAATTCGCAACCGGGCTGGATTATCTCGTCAGCATCCTCCCGACCACAAACGGCACCCGCAAAATCATCAACGCAGAATTACTCAACACCCTGCCCTCCCATGCGCTTTTTATCAATGTTGGCCGCGGTCCCGCCGTGGACGAATCCGCTTTACATGAAGCGCTCAAACAAAACAAAATCGCAGGAGCGGTGTTAGATGTGTTTGAAACAGAACCGCTTCCCAAAGAACACCCTTTCTGGACCACGCCAAATCTACTGATGACCTTCCACACTGCCGCCCCTAGTCAGCCTGAAAATTTAACAAATTTATTTATTGAAAATTACAGGTTATATACCGGGAACAAGCCATTAAAATATCAAGTTGATTTTGAGAAAGAATATTAAGGGCATAATTTCAGACGAGCTGTTCAAATCCTGATTTATCATCTCTGAAATCCATCAACAGGATAATGCATGACTCCCACCCTAAATGACATCATCAAAGCGGCAGAACGGATCCGTCCCTTTGCACACCGCACACCGGTTTTAACCAACGAAGGTTTGAATCGGCTAGTTGGCGCGCAGGTATTTCTCAAATGCGAGAACCTGCAAAAAGTTGGCGCGTTCAAATTCCGCGGAGCCAGCAATGCAGTTTATTCATTGACGGACGCAGAAGCCGCACGCGGAGTGTGCACCCATTCATCTGGCAATCATGCGGCCGCGCTTGCTTTAGCGGCGAAGATGCGCGGCATTCCTGCATATATCGTGATGCCGAATAATGCTCCGTCAGTGAAGAAAAATGCCGTGGCGGGTTACGGCGGTTTGATCACTTTTTGTGAGCCAACGCTTGAGGCGCGGGAAAGCACATTAGACGGTATCAGGCTCGATACGGGTGCGAACGTTGTTCATCCTTATAATGATGAGCGCGTGATCACAGGTCAAGGCACGGCCACATTGGAATTACTGGAGGACGTCCCCGATCTCGATGTCATCATCGCACCGGTTGGCGGCGGCGGATTATTAAGCGGCACATCGATTGCGGCGAGGGAAATCAAAAAGGGGATCCGCATCATTGCAGGCGAACCTGAAATGGCGGATGACGCTTATCGTTCGATGAAAGCGGGCGAGATCATTCCTTTAAAAAATCCAAAGACAATCGCTGATGGCCTGCTGACTTCGTTGGGCACATTAACCTTTCCCATTATTCAAAAAAATGTTGAGCAGATTGTTACCGTGAGCGAAGCGGGAATCATTGAATCAATGAAATATATCTGGGAACGCGCCAAACTTATAATCGAGCCATCCTCAGCGGTTGCGATCGGGGTTCTATGGGAAAGGAAAATTGATTTAAGCGGACTTAAAATTGGAGTGATCATCAGCGGCGGAAATGTAGACTTGGAAAAACTTCCGTGGCAAAAATAAATTTACATCTATAATTTCTTTCTTCTTTCTTTCACTTTGGAGACCTTATGCACTTAACTAACATGATCACAGCGGTTGACTTGCATGCCTGCGGCGAACCTGGCCGCGTTATCACGGGCGGAATTTTGGACGTGCCTGGCAAGACCATGTTCGAGAAAATGAAATACTTCGAGAAGAATCACGATGAACTTCGCCTGAGAATGTTACGCGAACCGCGCGGCTACCCTGCGTTATGCTGTAATCTTATTTTGCCGCCAACACACCCCGATGCAGACGCCGGCTTTGTCATCATGGAACAGACAGAATATCCGCCCATGTCTGGCACAAATACAATTTGCGTGGCGACCACCCTGCTAGAGACGGGAATGCTCAAGATGACAGAACCAGTCACCGAGTTCACGCTTGAAGCGCCCGCGGGGTTAATTCGCATTCGTGCGGATTGTAAAGATGGCAAAGTTACACAAGTCACTTTCAAAAATGTGCCGGCCTTCGCAGTTCATCTGGATGTAAAAGTGGAAGTCCCGCATTTAGGAACCGTAACCGTGGATGTGGCTTGGGGCGGCATGTTTTATGTCATCGCGGATGCGGCTCAATTCGGTTTACAGATCACCCCGGATGAAGGCAAAGACATCACGCGCATCAGTGAAATGATCAAAGCTGCAACGCAGGAACAATATCCTGTTGTGCATCCTGATAACCCTGAGATCACGGGGCCTACCATTTCACAACTCTCTGCGCCGCCGACAAACCCCAAAGCTGATCGCAAGAATGCTGTTACAGTTCCAACAGGCAAACTCGATTGGGACAAACCTTCCACTTGGACAGGCGTGATCGACCGCTCACCCTGCGGAACCGGCACATGCGCGAAGATGGCTGTACTACACGCGAAAGGCCAGCTTGGTCTGAATCAGGATTTTCATCATGAGGGAATTCTCGGTACGTTATTCAGCGGCCGCCTGATTGAAGAAACACAAGTGGGTCCATACAAAGCTGTTGTTCCTACGCTCGGCGGCGCTGCCTGGATCACCGCTATTAATCAATTTGTGCTTGACCCAGGTGATCCGTTCCCAAATGGATTTACAGTTGGTGATATTTGGTAAATTTGTTATTCCATATTTAACTGTGTGGCATTAGATGCCTCGCAGTTTTTTATTATTAGACCTCTAGCGAAAGTACCAAAGTAGGTCAGGCTTGTAGCCTGACAATTTTTGATGATATGAATTTTGGCGGGTTGAAAACCCGCCCTACTTATGCAAGAGGTCTATTACACAAAATGACAGCCAATACATGTTTTAAGTACCCATTTGGGTAATAGACGGACCAATCCACTCAAATCTATAATAATGAAGTTCTTGATTGAAATCATAATTATTCAAAATATTTTAGGAGAGATTCCCGTGGCAAAGACCGTAAAAGAAGTTTTAGAAATGGCCCAAGGCACACAGATGGTGGATTTGCGTTTTATCGATCTGCCCGGCACCTGGCAGCATTTCACCATCCCCACCCACCGTTTAGACGCTGACTTTTTCAAGGAAGGCATTCCTTTTGACGGCTCGTCCATCCGCGGCTTTCAGGAAATTCATGAATCGGATATGCTTTTGATTCCCGACCCGGATACCGCATTCGTTGATCCCGTTGCGGGTGAAATCTCAACCCTGGTGATGACCTGCGACGTGTTTGACCCGATCACGCGCGAACCCTACGTTCGTGACCCGCGCTATGTGGCTCGAAAAGCTGAGGCGTATTTAAAAACCACAGGCATTGCAGATACAGTCTTCGTCGGTCCGGAAGCGGAATTTTTCGTCTTCGACAATATTCGTTATCAATCTAATTCCTACGAATCCTATTATCACATAGACAGCGATGAAGGCTGGTGGAATAGCGGCCGCGCCGATCGACCGAACCATGGCGGACAAATATCTCCGAAGCGCGGATACTTTCCGACTGCTCCAACAGATACCCTTCAAACGATCCGCTCCAAGTTCATGCTCGCGCTTGAAGCCGCTGGCGTTCCGATGGAAATACACCACCACGAAGTTGCAACCGCGGGTCAATCTGAAATGGGCATGCGCTTCACAACGTTAACCCGCATGGCGGATAACTTAATGCTCTACAAGTACATCGTTAAGAATGTTGCCCGTCAAAATGGAAAGACCGCGACCTTCATGCCCAAACCGCTTTTTGGCGATAACGGTTCTGGTATGCATATTCATAACTCCCTTTGGAAAGGCGACACTAATGTTTTCTTCGACGAAAAAGGATACGCTGGTCTTTCACAAACAGCCATCTATTACATCGGCGGCTTGCTCAAGCACGCACCCGCATTACTCGCGCTTACCTCCCCAACCACGAATTCATTTCGCCGTTTAGTGCCTGGTTATGAAGCGCCTGTCAATCTTGCCTACTCCCAACGCAATCGCTCCGCGATCTGCCGCATACCTGTCACAAAGAACAAGAAAGCCAAACGCGTTGAGTTCCGCGCACCGGATGCATCCAGCAATCCATATCTCGCATTTTCTGCGGTGCTGATGGCTGGGCTGGACGGAATCTTAAATAAAATTGACCCGGGCAATCCTCACGATAAAGATCTTTACGAATTACCCGCTGAAGAGAAGAAATTGATCAAACAGGTTCCCAGCTCTCTTGGCGCTGTGCTCGAAGCGCTTGAGGCTGATCATGAATTTCTGCTCAAGGGCAGCGTCTTCACCAAAGACTTCCTCGAAACTTATATCGATTACAAGCGCGAACATGAATTGGACCCAATGCGCCTTCGCCCCACTCCTTACGAATTCACTTTGTACTTTGACTGCTAATTCGCGTTAGAACGCTTCCTCCTCCAGCGAAAGCTGGTTGCCGGCCTACAGGCTTGCAGCCAGCTTTCAAGATTTGACAACCAAAAATCCATGAACGCTCTCCTTGTATCATCCTTTATACTTGCAATTTCTTTTTGCGCGCCGCCCGGAATTATCACCGCAGAAACCATTCGGCGCGGATCGGTTCGCGGCTTTATCCCCGCCTTATATGTTCAATTAGGTTCATTGGTTGGCGATACAACCTGGGCGATCCTTGCCCTGACGGGTCTGGCGTTTCTAATTCAAAACAATATTGCCAAAACCAGCCTGAGCCTGATCGGTATTATTTTGATGTTTAAACTCGCCTGGGGCGCCTTCCAAGATGCGCGCAACGGCAAGGAGTTGAATATCTCAGGATCTGTTTCTGTACATGGAGATTTTGCCAGCGGCGCTTTTCTTTCTTTGGGCAATCCGCTTAATATAGTTTTTTGGACAGGTCTTGGCACATCCGTATTTGGATCGATCGCGGGCAAACCCCAGCCGATTCACTTTGCCATCTTCTTTGTCGGCTTCATGGCGGGCGCGATTCTGTGGTGTTTCTTTATGGCAGGCCTGGTAGCGTGGGGCAAACAATGGATGTCGGCGTCTTTTTTTCGCTGGGTTAATCTAACTTGCACTTTGGCACTCATCTACTTTGCCGTTCAACTTGGAATACAAACACTGCAAACACTGGTATAAAGAGATCCAACGGTTTCCATGAAGTACAATCAAGGCATTAAGTTATTTGGTTCGTCAAATAACAATGCCCCCTCATGAAAATTCGATCTCATTTACCTTCTGAAGATATCAACCTGCGCCTGATTGAAGCTTTGGCGAGTCTCGATCGGATCAGCTATGCCATCAATCACACTGGCTCCTCAGATCCAAACAAACAAACCTCCAGCCTGCAGCTGATCGTTGAAAGTGTCATTGGCATAATTCCAGATTCCTCAGCCATGATCTATACCTACGATCAAATCGCAGAGAGCCTTGAAATCGATTCGTGTGTTTTTGCGAATGCCGCGACCCATCCGGCGCGATCCAAATTAAACACTTCAGAAAATATTCCACGTCAAATCGGGTATGGGGCCAGGACGATCCAGCGCAAATACCGATCGCTTTCTTACGAAGAAACTGACCTCGAGATTCATCCTTATCATTTAGCGCTTGGCGTAAAAGTCGTAGCTTGCTTTCCGCTTATCTTTGCCGCACAAGTAGCCGGCCTGCTTTACATTTACCTGTATGAAGACCGCCATTTCTCTCAATTTGAAGAGTTGGTTCTCAATAACTTTGTCAATCACGCCGCAATGTCCATCTACCACACCCGTCACCTGGCGGGGATCAAACGTGACCTGGCGCATAAGGAAGATGAGTTAAACCGATTACGACGCGCAGGCTTGTTAATTTCCTCCCGCCTGCGGCTTGAGGAAACCCTCGAGGCCATTCTGGAATTGGCATTGGAGATCACGAACGCCCAATATGGCATTTTCCGCCTGCTTGATAAAAGCGGTGAGTTTTTAGTGACACAGGCTGTCAGCTCTGTTTCTCTCGAAAAACCTCTGGTCGAAAAATTACCCATGAACGGAATCAGTATCATGGCGCATGTTGCGCGAACGCGTGAACCCCTGCTCGTTTCAGACCTGCGTCAATTGCCCTGGTCAGAGATTTATTATCCGCTCGACTCAAAATTGGAAATGCGCTCAGAATTGGCGGTGCCGTTGATCAATGCCAGCGGAAAATTGGAAGGCGTCTTAAATCTGGAAAGCCCAAAATTGCGAGGCTTTTCTGAAGATGACAGTCACCTGCTTCAATCACTGGCTGCCTACGCGATCACTGCCATTCAGGAAGTCCGTTTGTTGGATGCTCTGCAAGAGGCGGCGCAATTGTTGATCTCACAACCCAGCCAGAAAGTGTTGGATCATATCTGTGCGATGGCAAACAATTTGCTCAATACATCCTCTAGCGTGATCTGGTTGATGAATGAGCTTGGCGAATCTCAGCTCACCTCGTCGAATGGCGCGATTGAAGACGTAGAAAAACTATCACAAGAAAAAATGTCGTCGAATGCCTTGTTGATTCCGCTGTTGAGCGGCAGTGACTCGAAGGCGCTGGGAATGTTTGGGGTGTTCCACGCAGACACAGGCGCAGGCAGAAGCGATAAATCTGAATGGGATAAAAAGGTGCTGGCCTGCCTGGCAAATTATGCGGTCCTCGCCATCCAAAATGAAACCCATCAACAAGCCTTGCGCGCCTCACAGGAACAACATCTAATCGCCGAAACTTTCGCTGCCGTGGGCGACATCTCGGCCAATCTTCTACATAATATGAATAACAAGGTTGGGACGATTCCCGTGCGTGTTCAAACCATTCAAGATAAATACAGCCAACTCCTCGAAAACGACACCTACTTATCGAAAGCATTGAAGGAGATCGAGATCAGCGCCATGGCGGCCATGCAAATCGTGCAGGAAAATCTTTCACACCTGCGCCCGATCCGCATTGAGCAGGTTCAAATTTATCCAAGAATTTCAGATGCGCTTCAAGCCATTCAACTGCCTCATGAAATTCAGATTAATTTGGAGGGCCTTGAAAGCCTGCCGCAAGTAAACGCGAACAGCCAGAATTTAACCTTTGTTTTCAAAAACCTGATTGAGAATGCAATCGAGGCCATGCATGGCAAAGGGAGCGTTACAATTTGCGGTACTTCAAATCCACAGTGGGTCGAGATTTCAATCATAGACAGCGGACCTGGAATATCGCCCGAACTTCACGAACAGATTTTCGACCTGGAATTTTCCAGCCGCGCGAACCCCGGCAAAATGGGATTCGGGCTCTGGTGGGTTAAAACCTGGATGACGCGTCTTGGCGGAACAGTCACTATCGAAAGCGACGGCCGGCATGGAACAACTTTTCATTTGCATCTGCCTGTTGCGAAGAAACAAGAATGAAATCACCCGACATGCGCGCCTTAATTGTTGAAGACGATAATTCCTGGCAGCAGATCATGAATGAGATCCTTTCAGATTGCGGACTCGAAGTCGATATTGCCGCAAGTCTGGATGAGGCAATTCCGCTTCTCAAAAATCAACCTCACCGCCTCGCGGTTGTGGATCTATCGCTATCGCCAAACGACCACAACAACAAGGATGGTCTGCGCGTGCTTGACAACGTGAGACGCCTCGACCCTAATTGCCGCACAATATTATTGACTGGTTTTGCCACCGTTGAGCTGGCAGTGACTGCATTAACCGATTACGGAGCATTCACTTTTTTACGCAAGGAAAGTTTTCAACGCCGTCAATTCAAAGACATTGTCAAACGTATTCTAGTCAGCGCGCCGCAATTGACGGATAACAATAAATTTTCAAGAATCCCCATCTCATCATTTTCAAATCCCAATATCAGCACTGCAAAAAACCTTACAAACCAGGCGTTGATCGTGGAAGATGACGCCGGCTGTAGAAATATTTTGGAGGATCTTCTGAAAGAATCAGGCTTCCAG
>JANODZ010000301.1:0-10635 GCA_031412935.1 Anaerolineales bacterium | reverse complement strand
GGAAAGACGGTTCTCCACCGCGCATTAGATGACTCCTCCCTCGCCGCCCGCTTCAAACTTAACCCGCAGGCTGTTCCCGTCAAATTGGCAGAATCTCATTCCAGGCTTTACACAGTCCGCGCAGCACGCATTCGGCCTAGCACGGACGACAAGATCCTCACCGCCTGGAATGGTCTCATGCTCGCTGCATTCGCCGAAGCCGCAAGAGTATTTAAATCAGACTTAATCTTATCCTCAAATTATCTCCTTCTGGCTACGCGAAACGCCAATTTCCTTCTCTCTTCTTTGAAAACTAATGAAAAATTATACCGTGCCTGGAGAGCAGAGAAAACAACAGGCGAGGTTTTTCTTGAAGATTATGCGTCATTGATTTTGGGGTTGCTTGAGTTATATCAAACCGATTTCAACAATAGATGGTTCACATCTGCAAAAGAACTGGCAGATGAAATGATCGAAAAGTTCAGCGATCCCAACGGTGGATTCTTTGATACCCCGCATGATGGCGAGGTTTTGCTGATCCGCCCAAAAGATATTTCAGATAACGCCACACCTTCCGGCAATGCGCTCGCTTGCGAAGTATTACTAAAATTAGCCGCGTACACCGATAATGGAAAATATCGCGATCTGGCAGAACAAGCTCTGGCGCTTATGGGTGATTCTGCTTTAAGGGTTCCACTTGGTTTTTCGCGCTGGCTGTCAACGGCAGAGAATGCCCTGGGTAACACAAAACAGATTGCAGTCATGGGTGAAGCGGGCGAGGAAAATTTTGAGCGGCTACTCAAGGTCATTCGATCTGAATACCGACCGGGCGTGGTGGTGGCCGCATCCGCCTATCCCCCGCCCAAAGATGCGCCTGCATTATTACATGAACGTATTCTCATTGATGGAAAAGCAACGGCATTTGTTTGCGAAGGTTTTGTGTGCAAGCAGCCCACGACTGATGCGCTAATATTGGAAAAACAACTTAACTCATAAAAGAAGAGAGCCGCCGATAATCGCGACCCTCTTCTCAATTTATTTATTGTTTTCTTCTTTTTTTTCAGGTTCTTCAGCCTGTTGTTCTTTGGTTCCCAAACCTTCGCGAAAATTCTTAATACTACGACCCAGTTCCCCGGCTATCTTGCCGATCCGTCCTGGACCAAACAAGAGAACAACAATTACAAGGATGATGATCCATTCAGCGCCACGTGGTAGTCCTAACATAAAATACTCCTTTAATGAATTTTAACTTTATCCTACCACAGTTGAATAAAAAAAAACTAGAGTTCCCAGCGCGAGAAGAAACCTTCAATATAACGAATGGCGCGCCGGATAAGCGAACGCAGACGTGCAAAGCGCCGATATTGCTCGGGATGGACATGCTTCTTGGCTGGTATGGGACCCGTCCACTCAACCACCATCGCGCCCCAGGTCAGACCGCCGCCAAACCCAACAAAAACTACCTTATCGCCGGTTTTGAGCTGACTTTTTTGAACCGCTTCAACCGTCGCGATTGGAATTGAGGCAGTGGAGGTATTGCCATAGCGTTCTACATTGATGATAAATTTATCAAGGGGCATTTTCAAATATTTTGCCGCGGTCTCAATAATACGGTAATTCGCCTGATGTGGAATGATCCACTGAATATCATTGGTTGTTAAATTGGCCTGCTCCAAAGCCTCCAAAGCGGCGCGCCCCATCACCCGTGTTGCAAAACGGAATACTTCCTTCCCATCCATTTGAACAAAATGTTTTCCCTCGTGGATGGTTGTTTCAGAAGCGGGATGACGCGACCCTCCGCCAAGGATCGTCAACGAGTCTGCGCCGGAGCCGTCGGAATGCATCACCGCAGACATCACGCCGCCGGGCAGGTCACTGGCTTGTAAAACGAAAGCGCCGGCGCCATCCCCAAACAAGATGCAGGTATTACGATCCTTCCAATTGACAAAACGCGAAAGTACTTCTGTACCGACAACCAAAGCGTTTTTGATCGAGCCGCTGCGAATGGACTGTGCGGCCATGTTGGTTGCATAAATAAAACCTGTGCAGGCGGCTTGCAAATCAAATGCGCCAGCCTTGGTCGCGCCAATCTGATCTTGAATAATACATGCCGTGGCCGGGAAAATATATTCGGGTGAAGAGGAAGTACAGATGATCAAATCCAACTCGGTCGGAGCAAGGTTTGCTACCTGCAGAGCTTTGATCGCGGCTTCCACGCCCATCGTGGATGGAAATTCATTCTCGCGCGCAATATGGCGCTCACGAATACCTGTGCGGTCTCGAATCCACTCATCACTCGTATCCACCAATTTGGAGATATCGTCATTAGTAAGCACTGGCTCTGGAACATACATACCCCAGCCCGAAATATGCGCGAATGGCATTCTATCTCCTTTAATTTTCGAAGCGGCTTAATATTAAAGTCGCATTGTGCCCGCCAAACCCAAATGAGTTGGACATGACATGTCTCGGCTCCGCTTTGCGCGGCTGGTTGGGAATATAGTCGAGGTCACACACGGGGTCTGGTGTTTCATAGTTGATCGTGGGAGGCAATATGTTATCCATAATTGCCATTGCACTGATTACCGCCTCAAGCGCACCAGATGCCCCCAACAAATGACCTGTCATGGATTTTGTGGATGAAACAGGGATTTTATATGCCTGCTCGCCAAACACGGTCTTGATCGCGCTTGTCTCACTTTTATCATTTAAGTATGTAGATGTACCATGTGCATTGATGTAATCAATTTCAAATAGCGAGAGACCCGCGCTTTCGATAGCAAGCCGCATCGAATTAGCCGCGCCGGCGCCATCCTCAGAAGGCGCAGAGATATGATGCGCGTCATCTGTTGTTCCGTAGCCGGTGAACTCACACAAGATCTTCGCACCGCGTGCCTGCGCGTATTCCAATGATTCCAGGATTAAAACACCAGCTCCCTCTCCCATCATAAAACCATCCCGATCTTTGTCAAATGGACGCGATGCTTTTTGCGGATCGTCATTCCGCGTGGATAATGCAGTCATCACATTCATACCCGCCATGGCAATCGCAATGATTGCCGCCTCTGAAGCCCCGGCAATCATTGCATCGGCTGAGCCGCGACGGATCATTTCAGCGGCTTCACCGAGCGCATTCGTGCCGGATGCGCAGGCTGTTGCAAGCGACATATTCGGTCCGCGCGCGCCCACACGGATGGCAATATTGCCGGCTGCGCCGTCAGAGATCATCATCGGAATTAGAAAGGGACTTACGCGTTCCGGTCCACGCGCACGCAGGATCTCGTATTGCTCAACCAGCGTACCAATCCCGCCGATGCCCGTGCCTATTAAAATACCAACACGATCACGGTTTGATTGATCAATTTTTAAGTTGGCCTGCGCTATGGCTTCCAAGGAAGCAGTGGTAGCCAGCTGGGTAAAACGATCCATTTTACGCGCATCTTTGGCACCGAACAAAGCGACTGGGTCGAATTCTTTTACTTCTGCGGCAAACCTGGTTTTATGCGCACTCGCATCGAATGCTGTAATGGGAGCGGCGCCAGATTTCCCAGCCAACAAAGCCTGCCACGTATCTTGAACATTATTTCCGACAGGACTCACGCAACCCAATCCTGTTACAACTACACGCTTACTCATTCGTGTTCTCCTTAAATATTAACAATTGTTTTCAAATTAACAATAATCTTGACCGCTTTTACCGGGGTTTAAGCTCAATTAATGAAAATAAGAACAAAATCATCCTTTGTTCTTATTTTCATTAATAACACTTGAAGTGGATGGAAGACACGCACAAACTACAATTTCTTCAGGGTGCTCCATACTTGTTGAATGTGCATTTTGTCATGATCGCTCATAAATCCAACCACTTCAAGGAAATTTGTCGGACCAAAAATGGCATGGCGCGCATCGATTCCCCACCCGTCTGACCCAATTTCTTTGAGCAAATTTAAAGTTTCCCGCCGCGCATCATTAAATTCCTTTAAGGCACTTAATCCGTTTTCGTGTAAATAATCTCTCTGACTCGCCCAGATTCCCATATCCGGCCTCGGAATAAACGGGTCTTTTTGTTCCATAAACAATTTAATTTGCATTTGATGTATTTCGCGCTCTGTGTCACGCATGTGGCAAATGATTTCGGTGATCGCCCAATCATCAGGAGTGGGTTCACGAAACCACGCAAGGGCATCCAGCCCGGTTGACATTCCATTTAATACAGCAGGAGTTGCGGATATTATACCGAGTACAGAATCAATTGATTTTAAGGAGGGTGTCAGTGTGCCAAGATCAGTGGATTCAATCCATGGGCGTAAATTTGCCAAGCTGCCACTTGCACCCGCCCCAGGCGCCAAGCTGGAAACGGGTCCGCCATCCACATGATAAGTAGCCAGCCCAAGCCTTTGCGCAGGGCGAATGTCGCGATCCAGATCATTGCCCACCATGAGAACTGGTCCTTCGGGCCAACCCATGCGCCCAAGAATTTCAGCATAATAGGCGGGATGGGTTTTTGAAAAATGAAAATGATCAAAAGTTGTCACAAGTTCAAATTGCTCAGGCTCAAAACCCGCCCAACGCAAGCGCTGATATGTGGTCTGACGAGGTAAAAGTGGATCTGTGGCGATGGCCATTCGAAACCCTTGAGAAAACGCCCAGTCTATAAATGGTTTTGCCTCAGGTCTTTTTGAAGTTAATCCTTCCAGGGTCGGAAAAATAGTAGCGTAAAAATTTTCTGTTGCAGTCTCGAGCGCTTCACGAGGAATGTTGACTTGCGCATAAAACTCAGCATCGAATACTTGCTGTAATGTGTGCGAAAAATCTTCGCTCTCGCTCATCCGTTGCATGCCTGAAACCAGCGCACGAATCATAAGCTGCGGAGCAATTTGCGGCGCGAATTCTTTTGCCAACGCCTGAAAATAAGCGGGGACGAAAGACTCTAAATTTGTATTTAACAAGGTGTCATCAAGATCAAGCAATAGTGTCAGCGTCATATTTTTTTCTGGACTCCCCCGCAGTCGTCTCTGGAATCATTCTTTAATTTCAAATTTAAAGGGTAAGCCGTGACATTCTCCACAACCAATTTGCGGCTCGGCAATATCTCGTTTTGTCTTTTCACAAAATGCATTTACCTGCACGCGGCGCTGAAACAAGGCTGTGAAAGGACGCGCAACCGTGATCTTGAATTTCATGTGTTGGCAGGAGTTCGCCCGCGCAATATCAGGCACGGGGCAAGTCTTACATAAGTCAGATGTCCAGTGTTGACCATGGAGTACCAGCAGGCGGCATTCTTCTGTATTCCGTCCACGATGGTAATCTCCATAAAAGTGTGGGCAATCGCGCCCGCTGGGTGTTTTCATAATAATGAGAGTTTATGTCCACGAGACAGGCGCCAGAATATATGTATCCACATGAGTTCTTGATTGAGAAAATTAAACACGGGTAACGTAATCGCCTGTGCGGGTGTCCACTCGAATTGTGTCACCCACAACAACAAAGTTCGGGCACTGAACGGTCACCCCTGATTCAGTGGTGACTTTCTTTGTAACTCCGGTGGCAGTATCCCCCCGAATTGCCATTTCGGCTTCGACAACTTTCAAATCAACCGTTGTGGGCAGTTCCACATCTATCGGTTCACCCTTGTAAAAAGTAAGTTTTACTTCCATGCCTTCCTTCAAATAATTGGCGCTGTCACCCAGGGATTCTTTCTTAATCGCGGGCTGCTCGAAGGTTGCGTTGTCCATAAAAAAATACAAATCACCGTCACGATATAAGTAGGCAACGTTGGCGAAATCAAGATCTACATCCTGAACCGATTGACCTGAACTAAATGTGCGCTCAATCGTGGAGCCTGTTATCAAATTGCGCGCTTTTATTTTAATGTTGGCATTTCCGCGGCCGGTTTTATTATGGCTATAGTCCAAGACCTTTAGAAGGTTTCCGTCCAATTCAAATGTGACACCTTTGCGAAGTTCATTTACATCGATCATACTTATACTTTCCTTATTTGATTTTTTTATTCAGAAGCGGGCGGATTATACCAACGAGTTGCTGGTAGTGGCTAGGCTGGATGGAATGAGAAAGATGAATGATCAATGAGAAGTCTCAGCCCCTGAGTCATTCAAGAGCAGTTGAACCGCGTGTGGAAGAACGGACATAATCGATTGCAAATTCTCGACTGCGCCTTTTGGGCTGCCAGGTAAATTGACGATCAGTGTGCGCCCACGAATCCCCGCAACAGCACGGGAAAGCATGGCATGCGGGGTTTTCTTCATACTATCAGCGCGCATTGCCTCAGCAAGGCCGGATGCATCCCGCTGAACGGCCGCACGCGTGGCTTCAGGGGTCACATCTCGCGGAGAAAATCCTGTTCCGCCAGTCGTAAGAAGTACATCAAACCTTCCGCTGTCAGCCCAGGCAATTAATCTGTTTTTGATCGCAGATTCATCGTCGGGGAGAATCGCTTCTTCGACCACAGACCAGTTTTGACCCCGGATAATTTCCGCCACAGCAGGGCCGGAGGCGTCTCCGCGCTCACCCCGCGCAGAACGGTCAGATAGAGTCAGAATGCCAAATCTAATTGTCATGAATATTAATTATTGAATTGATAAGCTTAACCAAATTTTACCCAATCCCACAACTTTAATTTACAGAATCAGGCTGAATTAATCGTTTGTTTTAACAACATTATGAGGTCATCTGGCATATAGGGTTTCATTAAAAAACCATTTGCGCCGCGGCGCATGCATTCCTCTTTTACATCCGCGCCGGAAGACATCACCACGCGCGTATCTGCCGTACCCTCTGAGTGGCGGATGGCATCTAATATATCCAAGCCGTTCTTGCTCGATAAATGTACATCCAGCATAAGAACATTTGGTTTTTCTCTAAAGACCGCCGCAGGAATATCGTCATCCGGCTTTAATGCTACAACATCAAAACCCTCCATTTTTAATAGGGTGGTTAACAAGGAAACCATCATTACATCATCTTCTACGAGGAGTATTTTTACTTTTGTCATTCTTTTTTGCCTTTGTTGGTTTGGATTTTTTCTTGGCGGGCTTTTGGGCTTGTTTTTTTGCAGGTTTCACTTTTTCCAAAGCAGCATCAATCACCTCTTCCACGGTTTCAGCAAAGATAAATTTCATGGAATTTCTGATTTCGTCTGGAACGTCATCGATATCCTGCTGATTGCGTTTTGGCAGGATCACCGTAGTGAGACCATTTCGATGTGCCGCCAACACTTTTTCTTTCACTCCGCCAATTGCCAAGACCTGACCTCTTAGGGAGATCTCACCAGTCATACCCACTTGAGGTTTGACCTTGCGTCCGGAGATCAAGGATACCAAAGAAGTAGCCATCGCAACACCTGCAGATGGTCCATCTTTTGGTTGTGCGCCTGCAGGAATATGCATATGTAAATCAAATTTATTAAAAAATTCCTGCGCTATATTTAATGAATCTGCACGCGAGCGGACGTAAGACAAGGCAGCCCGCGCTGACTCTTGCATTACGTTACCCACTGAACCGGTCACCTGAAAGCCGCGCCCGCCGGGCATGGAGGTCGTTTCAATAAAAAGAATATCGCCGCCGAAGGAGGTCCACGCGAGGCCGGGCACGACGCCTGGTATGGAAGTGCGTTTGTTGAGTTCTTCAGAACCAAAGTAAATTGGATGATCGAGGTATTCATCCAAAATTTCAGGGGTGATATCCGATTTTTCAGTTTTTCCTTCTGCGATCTTTGTGCCAACTTTTCGACAGACAGCGCCTATCTTCCGCTCTAAATTGCGCACACCTGCCTCACGCGTATACTGGCGGATGATCATCTTTATGGCTTCGTCATTAAAAGAGATTTCTCCAGCACGCAAACTATTTTCGCGGATCTGACGCGGAATAAGATAGCCGCGCGCAATCGCCATTTTTTCATTTTCGGTATATCCGGAAAGAAAAATCAGCTCCATCCGATCCAGCAGTGGGCGCGGAATAGTTTCAAGAGTATTTGCGGTTGTAATAAAAAATACCTGCGATAGATCATAGGAAACTTCCAAATAATTATCTCGAAACTCGCTGTTCTGTTCAGGGTCGAGCACCTCAAGCAATGCCGAAGAAGGGTCGCCATGATAATCAAAGGTGAGTTTGTCAATTTCATCGAGCATAAAAACTGGATTCTTCGAATCGACACGGCGCAGAGATTGCAAAATACGCCCCGGCATCGCGCCGATATAGGTGCGCCGATGACCGCGAATTTCCGCTTCATCGCGCAATCCGCCTAATGAAGCACGGATAAATTTTCGTTCCATTGCGCGCGCAATAGATTGACCTAAAGAGGTTTTCCCCACGCCGGGCGGGCCTACAAAGCACAAGATCACGCCTTCGCGTTCGCGGCGAATCGCATCTTCTGATGGAGCCTTTTCATCGTCTTTACGGTCAATGCGTAATTTACGAATCGCAAGGAACTCAAGGATGCGGTCCTTCACATCTTCAAGCCCAAAATGGTCCTTATTTAAAATCTCGCGCGCGTGTGAAATATCAAGATTATCTTGTGTGGGTTTTGACCACGGCAGCGCCACCAGCCAATCCAAATAGTTGCGGATGACGCCATATTCCGCTGCGGCAGTCGGCAAACGTGACAGGCGATCCAACTCCTGTTTGGCTTGTTTAAGCGCTTCTTCCGGCATTTTCGCATCTTCGATCTTTTTACGGAATTCTTCAGTTTCTACAGATTGTTCATCTTTATCGCCGAGCTCACGTTGGATTGCTTTCATCTGCTCGCGCAGGAAATATTCACGTTGAACTTTTTCGATCTCCCCGCGCGCCTCGTTTTGGATCCTCTGCCCGATCTGCAAAACCTCAGCTTCGCGAACCAGCAAACCGATCAACTTTTTCAGCTTCTCGTAGACAGAATCCAACTCAAGAATTTCCTGCGCATCTTTCAAGTTAATGCGCTGGAAATTAGCGATCGTATATGCGGTTTGCATCGGATCTTCAAGCGAAGTGATTGAGCCCACCAATTCATCCGGAAATGACGGGATCATTTGCGTGATCTGTTGAAATTGGTCCCGTGCGTTACGCGCCAGGGCGCTGGTTTCAAGATTTGTCTCTGCCGTTTCAGGAATAAGATGAATATGCGCTTTTAGATACGGCTCTTCCTCAACAAATTCACCCAGACGAAAACGCTCCAACCCTTGAACCAATAAACGAACCGTCCCATCCGTGGCGCGTAGAAGTCGATGTACGGTAGCGATGGTGCCAATTTGATATAACTCGTGTGGAGCGGGGGTTTCCTGTTCGGGATTAAGCGCCGCCACCAGGCCGACGAGCTTATTTCCACCGACAACATCATCAATTAATTTGATCGAGCGTGCCTGCCCCACCGTTAACGGGACAGCGGTATTGGGATACACCACCACTCCCCGCAATGGCAGAATGGGAAGCACATCCGGGAATTTTTGGCCTTCGTTTTTCTCACCATTTTCCACAATGGCTGATTTGTCTTCAGTTTTATTAACATCCGAAAAAGCCGAGGTCAGGAACATTTTAATTAGCTCATCGTCAGTCTCTCCGATCGATTGAAGAAATTCATTGATGCCGGAATGCCATCGCTCAGCAGGCATGGGTTACTCGACCTCGTGTGTTTCAGAGTTTGTTTTGGTAAGAATCACAGTTAAAAATCCGTCCTTATATTCCGCGCTGGCAAGTTCAATATTTATCGGCCCAGGCAAACTTACCGCAATTTCAAACCTGCCGAAACGGATTTCCATTTGCTGGTATGCCCGCTGTTCGCGAAAATCAGGGCGGGAGCCTGAAATAAACAAAGCGCTGTTTTCAATTAAGATTTCAAAATCTTCCTCCCGCATCCCCGCTATTTCCACGCGGACAACAAACGCGTTCTCTATTTCATATTGATCTGTCGGCGGATTCCAAAAATGAGAACGAACCTGCCAATTAACCGCATATGGAATCTCACGACGTGTTTGTAAAAGTGTTGAGTTTGATTTTCGAACGATCGTAGGCATAGACCATCTCCTTCACTATGCGCTTGGAAATTAAATTAGTGCCCTCGGAAGGAATCGAACCTTCAACCTACTGCTTAGAAGGCAGTCGCTCTGTCCGTTGAGCTACGGGGGCAATTTTTACCGATCTACTCTGCTGCCATGATCGGAATTTTTTCTTCGTACGGTCTCAAGCCGCGGTATACGCGTGAGCCGGCAATTGTTTTTAATATGGTTTCAGCGGGCCGGCCAAGTCTCTTCGAAAGCTCATCGGCAGACATGGGAATATTTCCATTCACGAGGAATATTCGGAAAATTGCCTCCACCATGGCGGTGCGCGCATTCGTAAACTCCGGCTCCAAGGCACAATGACTCATCAAAGCATTTTGAATACCATCCACTTGTTTCACTTCTGCAGTCAACGGGTCGATCCAGTCAATAATCCCGTCCTCTTCGATTTCCGCAAAGGCTTCCTGATGCTCGGTACACAGTAACGAACGAAGGAATACATGCCAATCGCGCTCATTGCTTTTCCACCAGTCAAAATCAATGTGAAATGGGGTTTTTGCTGAAGGTTTTAATAGACTCATGCTGCCTCCTCATTTATACGAAAATGCAGATCGCCGACATGGTTAAAGATAGGATTTGTCTCCAGTAGTGCAAATATTGGCGC
>JANODZ010000300.1:0-4228 GCA_031412935.1 Anaerolineales bacterium | reverse complement strand
TGAAGGCGCTTTTCGCGGTGGATAATACCTGTCAGGAAGCTTTTGGATTCAAGCCGCTGGAAGAGCAATCCAAGTTATGTCCACGAGAAGCGCCAACAGGCACGCCAGGCTGTGTGGAACCCGGGCAATATAGTGATGAGTCGAGTTGCCAGGCTGCGGGTTGTGCATGGAGGCAAAATGGAAGTGTCATTATTGCAGTTTCCTATTATTGTACTTACCCTTAATTTTTACACAAAGCGCATAAAGACTTGATTTCCCAAGAGTCTTCCGCGCTGGGTCAGCCGATAAACCTCCGAGTTTTTAATAAGCTCGGAGGTCTGGCGTTCAAGCAAACCATTGCGGATCAGTTCTTCCATTTCTTTCGGATACACATCCAACAGCCCGTATCCGAATCTTAATCTGAAATCTGAGTCTGCGACCCCGGCAATCGTCAGCCTGAGATTGTTCAACATATATTCAGACATGTCATCTTTCAATGTTTGTTTGTGTTGGTTGACGGCCGCAGGCGAAAGCGGAAACTCGATATTCGATACGCTTTGAGGGGATTCGGCATTTGCGAGTCGCTCGATGTATGTTTTGATCCGCAGGGCATTCGAATAGCGATATCCGTCGGCATAGCCGTGAGCTCCGGCGCCGAAGGCGAGATAGGGGAGACTGCGCCAGTATTGGAGATTATGACGGCAAATAAATTCAGAATTTTGATTTTTGAATTCTGAATTTATTTTTGCCCAGTTCGATATTTCATAATGGACATAACCTTGATTTTCCAGAAACGCTTCGGCGTATTCGTACATGTCAGCCGCGAGATCCGGGTTGGGGAGCGGAAGCAATCCTTTGGATGACCATTTACCAAACGGTGTGCCATGTTCGAGGGTGAGGGCGTAGGCTGAGATATGTTCAGGGTGCAAATCAACAACCCGTTGCAGGGTGGTTTGCCATGTGGATAATGTCTGTTCGGGGAGACCATAGATCAGATCGAGATTAAGATTATCAAAGCCTGCTTTTCTCGCAGTCGATACGGCTTCGATGACGGTGAAGAAATCATGAATGCGTTCGAGCATGCGCAATTCTTCGCTGTTCGCGGATTGGACGCCAAAGCTGATGCGGTTGACTCCCGATTTACGGATCGCGTTTAACTTTTCAGGCGAGATCGTGCCTGGGTTGGCTTCGATGCTGATCTCCGCGTCCGCGGTACATGTAAAGGCGGAGCGCAATGCCTGTAGTATGGAATCAAATTGCGGCGCGGAAAGAAGCGAAGGTGTCCCTCCTCCAAAGAAGATAGTGTGGATAGTTGGGGGGTTGTGTAGCTGGGTAGTTTGTTGTCCAATAAAATTAATTTCGTTTACAAGGGCGTTGACATATGCGGGAATCGAATCTTCCTGACCCGCGTAGGTATTAAAGTCGCAATAGGCGCAGCGATGTTTGCAGAATGGGATGTGGAGGTAAATGGATAAGTTCATGGTTGCAGGTTGGCAGGTTGCAAGTTTGAAGGTGTAACCAACTTTCAACTTTCAACCTGTAAACTTTTAATATTTTTCGGTAATCCAATAAAAAGTACGATGGGTCCTGCAAGTAAAAGCCACATGGCTGTGCCGATGCCAAAGTTGTACGCGGCGACGCCGATGCCGAAGGGGATGAGTTTACCAAACAATCCTGAAACATTGTCGAGTGTTAATGCCGCGCCGCTTTGACCGTGCATGGCTTCAAATAATTTTGCTTTGAGTATGGCATACCAGCCTGAGTTGAAAAAGCCCATGATGCCGATAATGATCAGCTTGAGCCAGGGTTGCGGCGACAGAAGAAAGATTGGAAAAAGAATGAGTTCAATGATGACGCTAATGCGAAGATAATCGAGACCCCGCATGCGCTCAACCAGCGGAATGAGCAGGAAATCGCCGAGCAAACCAACGCCCGTCCAGACTGCGACAGAGAGGGCGGCTTGAACGGGTGTGAAGCCGGCAACATCAACAAAATAAAGCGGGAGAAAGCCATAAAGCACGTCGAGCATGAGGTCTGAGAATTCAAGCAAAATCAGCCAGCGGACGATTGCCCAGTTTTTCAAAGCGGAAAATGTTAATTTGAATTGGTTGAGGATGTCGTTGAATCCAGGCATGCTTACATTTATTGTGTCGTCGTTTGGAATTCGCCGCCACGCAAAAATCAGGATCAGGGTCGAAAGAAGCGCCAGCCCGATGAACATTCCGCGCCAGCCAAAACCAATGAATGCCGCTCCGCTTAAAAGAATAGGCCCGATGAAAACGCCCAGCGAGCCGGCAAAGGTCCAGCGCGCCATGTTTTGTTCGCGCCGTTCAGGCTGCAAGTCCATCAGTGAGGCTTGTGAGAGGCTGACGAATGCGCCCGAGGCTGGATGAAATAAAATATAAGAGGCAAGAAAAAAGAGAAAGGTAGTGCTAATGCCTGTGAGTGCAAGTGAAATGGTAAAGAAGACTCCGCCTGCAAGGATCACGGCTCTGCGTTTCCAGGTATCTCCGAGGACGAATAGAAAAGGCTCAATGAAATTGGCTAGAAAACCAGGCAATGAAAGCGCGAGACCGATTTGAATGTAATTAAGATGCAAGTCGTTACGGATGAGCGGCCAGGCGGCTTCGCTGATACCGTAGATGAGTTCGTCGAGAAATTCGATCAATAAATATACAAAATTCATGAAAGCAATCTCATCCTTGCCACTACCACCGGCGGCAACTTACTGTATTTTCCTCCCCAGCCGAGCGGATAAACTTACGGCGATTCAGGCGGGAAGGCGCGCTCTTCAAAGCTCTAATTTTAGCCACAATTCTATTTTTTTGAATGGTAGTAATGAGCTATATTTAATCGTTGATGAAAAACCTGTTTGTATACTGATTATGACCTGTACGGCACGTGCGATGATGTTTTTGATTTCAGAATGATTTTACGATAAAAAATATTCACTGGCTTAAAAGATTGACTCTGCACTGTAGCATAGTATAACTGCGGCAGATAGAGTCTGCTTGAGAACCGTTTCACTCGTTACACAGGGATACATCCTGAGGATCGTTTTGAAATGAAAAGATCGTGTTCTCGGGCGGGTTCTTTCATTTTTTAGCGCTGGTTATCGTAAATAAGCAAACTTATTTTGAGTTTGAGAGTAACATTTTGAATTTCTGTTTGCTAATTTTGCGATACTATGTAATCCTGGAGGTGTGAGTGAACGCGACTTTGAAACTGGGAGAGCACTATATTTTTGATCTCTCCAACTGTAACCGCGAGGTGCTTATGGATAGTGAACGGGCGTACGGCCTGTTTGCGGATGCCGTCCGTTCCAGCGGATTAACGGTTGTGGATGAGGGCTTTTACAAATTTAATCCACACGGATTTACCTGTTTCCTGCTTCTCTCCGAGTCTCATGCAAGTTTGCATGCCTGGCCTGAATATGGTTATTGCGCCATAGACTTGTTTACCTGCGCGATCGGCAAGGACCTTTTGCCGCTCATTAAAAATATTAAAGATGCGCTGGGCGCGGATAACTTCACGCTTCGTAAACTCGATCGCGATGCCGAGATCGAAACCAGAATGCCCATCGCCATATAGGAAATTAAATGAGCATTTGGTTTACAGAAGAATTACATCCCTACTATCGCAAGGGAATACGCATAAAGAAGATGCTCGCCGATGAGCAGACTCAGTTTCAACATTTACAATTTGTTGAAACTGAGTTTTTCGGAAACGCCATGATCCTGGATGGCATTATTCAGCTGACTGAGCGCGATAACATGGGTTATCATGAAATGATCGTCCATGTGCCGATGCTGGCGGTTGCGAATCCAAAACGGGTTTTGATCGTCGGCGGCGGGGATGGCGGTGCCCTTCAACAAGTATTGCGATATCCCTCCGTCGCAGAAGCCATCGTTTGTGAATTGGATCAGCGTGTTGTAGATCTCTCACGCAAACACTTCGCATCAGCCTTCGGCGACCCGTGGGTTGATCCGCGTGCCACCTTATTGGTGCGCGACGCTTTTGGTTTTCTCGAAGAAAACCCCGGCCAGTTTGATGTCATCATCTCAGACACCACCGATCCGATCGGCATGGCAGAGCGATTGTTCTCGGATGAATTCTATAAGCTCATGGTACGTGCGCTTGTCCGCGGCGGAGCAGCGGCCACACAATGCGAACAACCGTTTTTTGATACCCAGTTGATCCAGCAGATCTACAAATCAGCCAAAGCGCTGACAAAGAATCCCGCGTATTA
>JANODZ010000299.1:0-7621 GCA_031412935.1 Anaerolineales bacterium | reverse complement strand
CAAGACGGGAGATCACAATCCCTGGCTGAGATAGCGCTTGATTCACTTCACAAAAATAATCAGGAACAGATCATGGGCGTGGCGAGTTATGTTTCTCCAGTCTCGCCGCCTCCATTCGCGGCGCAGTTTGCCGAAGTCACCGTGGACGTGGAAACCGGTCAGATAACCGTAGACAAGCTTGTGATGGCAGTTGATTCTGGCGTCATTGTGAATCCGCAGACAGCCTCGGGTCAAATCGAAGGCGGAATGACTCAGGCGCTTGGTTATGCGGTCTGCGAAGAGATGCGTTACGACGAAAAAGGCAGCGCCATCGAACGTGACCTTGACCGCTATCACATCTTCCGCGCAGATGAAATGCCCAAATTGGAAACAATTTTCGTCGAGACCTTTGAACCAAGCCATCCATTTGGAGTGAAAGCCGTCGCAGAAATTCCGATGGACGGGGTTGCGCCCGCCGTTGGCAATGCCATTCTGGATGCAATCGGCGTCAATCTGGACGATATCCCCGTCACGCCTGAAAAAGTCTGGCGCGCATTGAAAAATAAACGGTAGATCAAACCATATTATTATCTCTCTTTTAGGATATTAACATGGTTGGTACAATTAAGGCAATTATATGAACCGCGATGAAATTCTTTATCTTATTCCATATGTTGGAGCTCTAGCTCTATCTTTCAGCGTACTCGCTTACACACGAATTCGAAGGAAGGTTCAAGGCGCAACCGCTTTCGCGTGGTTTGGGGTGGGTCAGGTATTCTGGATCACTGGTTTTATTTTTGAAGTCCTCTCCGAGGATATTAACTCCAAGATCTTCTGGGATAGTTTTCAATGGTTCGCGGGTTTCTTTTATATAATTTCACTGCCCTTATTTGTAATTCAATATTCTGAATATAAGATCCCAAACCCGCGCCTTTTCTTTAGGTTATCTTTCATTGTTCCGCTAATTTTTTCTCTTTTCCTTTTTTCAAATCAAACCCTTCATTTGATCTACTCAAACCCCCGCCTGACGGTTGCCGCGCCTTTCGCCGAGCTATTGTACGATTTCACTCCCAGGACCTACGCGTATGTAATTTACGTTTACCTCATCACCCTCTGGGGCGTTTATATAATTATTCGTCAGGCCACCCGTCCGCATCAATTATATCAATCACAAGCGATCATTATTGCCCTGGGATTAATTATATCAATCATCGGCACAATTTTCACATTATTCAATATTCATATTGCCCCGCGCTGGGATGCTGCCCCAGTTGTGGCCGCAAGCGGAAATCTATTAATAGCCTGGGGGATATTTCGTTTTCGCATTTTCAACCTTGCCCCGATCGCACGCGGCAAGGTATTTGAGGCCATGACGGAACCGGTTGTTATTCTTGATAATCAAAACAACATTGTGGATATTAATTTTTCGATGCTGGCTTTGCTGGGGAAAACAGCCAGCGCAGTCATTGGCGCACACGCGAAGGATGTCTTCGCCGATTTTCAACTTCCAATTAAACTATACACACATGTCTCTTATGCCCGAGTCGATGCGACCATTGAGCTGGGCGGCTTAACCATACATTATGAGATGACGGTTTGGCCGCTTTATAATGCCAAAAAAGAAATCACTGGACGTGTCTATATTGCTCACGATGTCACCTCAACAAAAATACTTGAAAAAGAACTGCGCCAACTCAATTCAAACCTGGAAGACCGAGTCCTGGCGCGAACGCGGGAGTTGGCCGAAGCTTACGATTCCACACTTGAAGGCTGGGCGCGCACACTCGAATTAAGAGACAAGGAAACCGAAGGTCACTCCCGCAGAGTCACTGAAAACACATTAAAAGTTGCTGTTGCAATGGGTATCGATGGCTATTATCTTGAACACATTCGCCGTGGAGCCATCTTGCACGATATTGGAAAAATGAGCATTCCCGATCATATCCTGCATAAACCAGATAAACTGACCGACGAGGAACGTAAGATCATCCAACAACATCCCACCACAGCCTACAATCTACTCGCCCCGATCTCGTTCTTAAAGCAATCTCTGGAAATTCCATACAGCCACCATGAAAAATGGGATGGCACTGGCTACCCTCAGGGTTTGAAAGAACACGCGATCCCAATGTCTGCGCGCATATTCGCTGTAGCCGATGTTTGGGATGCGTTAATCTCAAACAGATCATACAACGACGCCTGGCCGCGGGAAAAAGCAATTGAACATCTTATGGAACTATCCGGCTCACACTTTGACCCGCGCATTGTAAACATATTTTTAGGGCTGGTTGAGCAAGGCGAGATATAATAAACTAATCTCCACATCTACAAACGAAAATTATGTTTTATCCATTTGGAGTTAACCATTTAAAATGTCCGATCAAATTTACGTTATAGGTCACGTCAACCCCGATACTGATTCGATTGCATCAGCGCTGGGGTATGCCTGGCTATTGCGCGAACGTGACGGAATCAACACAATCGCGGCCAGAGCCGGCGCACTTAACCCGCAAACAGCCTTCGTGCTCAAAAGCGTGGGGATGGATGCTCCGATTCTATTAACGGATGCATCGCCGCGTTTCGAATCAGTCATGCGCCGCCTGGATACACTACTGCCTGATTCGCAACTCGGCGCAGCATGGACGCTCGCCAGTAAAACTGGCGGGTTAGCCCCCCTTGTCGACACTGACGGCAAGCCTTACGGCATCATCAACGGCTTAAGTCTCTTTAAATATTTTAGTGATACGCTTGGACCCCGCCCTGGTGATACCACAGTGCGTGAAATGATGTCTGCGATGTGCAAAGATGCGGCAGATATAAGGGTGCCAAAGTACGCCGCAAATGCTCACATCCGCGATTCACTTCACAAAATAATGCGTGACGAATTTATTGATTATTGGGTGGTGGATGAGCGTGGAAATTATGTCGGTATAGCAAATCAACGCGAGGTGCTCAACCCGCCGCGATTAAAAATTATTCTTGTGGATCATAATGAGCCTCGTCAAGCGATCCCCGCGCTTGACGAGGCTGAACTGCTCGAGATCTTAGATCACCACCGGCTTGGCAACCCGTACACACATCAACCGATCCGCTTTACGGTGGATATTGTCGGGTCTACATCCACACTCGTAACAGAATTAACCGCAGAAGCCGGACTCTCGATGGCGCCCGCCCTGGCTGGAACTCTGCTCGCTGGATTGGTATCTGATACCCTAACGCTGACCTCCCCGACGACCACGCCGCGTGACCATGCGGCCGCCGAACGATTATCCCGCTGGGCATTCGTGGGCGGAAGCCCGCTCAAAGGCGAAACATTCGAATCTTTTGGCAAAGCCGTGCTCAGCGCCGGCGCAGGACTCTCAAACCGCGATCCAAAAGATGTCGTCAGCACGGATATCAAAGCCTTCGAAGGCGGCGGATTTAAATTTGCAGTTGCCCAGGCTGAAGTGACAGACATTCTGCAGTTAACAGAACATCTGGGTTCGCTTCATACCGCCCTCAATAACCTGCGCGATAAACGCGGACTGGATTTCGCGATGCTCCTTGTTACGGATATCGTGCGTGGCACCAGCCGCTTACTCATTTCATCCAATGCGCCCTCCGTATTAGATGATCTCCCCTATCATCCCATGCCCGATGGCACTCGGGATGCGCAAGGTGTGGTTTCAAGAAAAAAACAATTACTGCCAGTGGTTTTGGGATTGCTGGAAAGATAACCGGATATTTGCAAATGGACCGTAGGAAAAGTAGAAATCTGCAAACAAAATAAATTATTCAAATTCATGCTATTCTGTAAAACATATTCAAATCGACGTATTCGTAAATTATGGTCTTGGCCGAGAGGGTTACAGACCACCACGCCATCAATTTCCTTATAAATGAAAACTCTTCCATCAACTACTTCTTCCGCCACGAGGCATATATTACGGTAAAATGAATGCATGATTAAGTACGCGGCCAACTGCACGAAAATAAACCATGAGTTTTGCCCCGGCCCCCGAATCAAAAACCTGCGCGGGGCGAAACATGATTAATAACGATGTTGCCTGTTTACATCACATCTTCGCAGCGATGGATCAGATAGACCGTTACATTCGCGGTATGTCTGAAAGCGAATTTCTTTCCCGTTCAATGGTGCAGGATGCGGTTGTACGACAGATCGAATTGATCGGGGAGGCGGCAAGTTGTATTTCTACCGAATATCAAAATGAGCACCCGACCGTGCCATGGTTGAAAATAATCGGTATTAGTAAAAATATTACTCCTGAAAAATTTATGGTCAACCTTGCCAGCGTTTGGAATATTATTCAAGACGACCTGCCCCTCCATAAACACGCCATCAAGAAATATTTATAGGTATTTTTTTAACGCGCATTTGAACCAGCCGCGCTATGCATTTACGTGTTTGAAGCACGTGAACTGCCGGAAAGATAACCATGGATAAAATCCCAAACTCGCAATTAATAGAAAATGACATCCCTAATCACCGCGCAAGTTGGAAAAAAATAGAACCATTTGCATTAACCTTTAATGGCTACAAACATTGGGGCACCTTTAAAAGATGCCGCGAGGTTGCTGAAGTGGGCGTAAAACTATATCGCGGAAAAAAGGAATTCACGCAATCCCTGACGGATTTGCGCACCTGTCTGTTCTTTGAATCCCGCCGCTGGAAGCATTACGAAAAGAATCCAACCAAAAAAGGAATGGAGTATGTTCACATTTTAGTGGAGGCGATCCGCGTGCGGGTGCTTGCCAAGGAAATTGGATAAATATTTTCGGCGATAAATAAATTTGGGAGCCGGACAATAGTTTTGCTTAGACTAATAAACTTCCAATTCAGATTAATATATGATATCAATTTTCCTGGCTCTCGCAGAACTTGAGAAGAATAACGAATCTGCCGCACTATGCACAGTCACGAGCAGTGAAGGCTCCACCCCTAGACATATTGGCAGCAAGATGCTTGTCTACCAGAGTGGAAAATTTATTGGGACAATTGGCGGCGGAGAATTAGAAAACCGGGTTATCAAAGCAGCCATTGATTCTCTATTAACTGAAAAAGCTCAAACTCTTTCTTACAGTATGGCAGACCCATCCCGCGGCGACCCCGGGGTATGCGGCGGCCAGGTGGAGGTATTTGTGGAACCGATTCTTCCAGCCCCTTTGCTCGTGGTGATCGGCGCGGGGCATGTTGGCAAGGCAGTTGTACATTTGGCAAAATGGCTGGGATACCGAGTTGCCGTGAGCGATGACCGCGCGGAATTTTGCAACCCCGAGTCCACGCCGGGTGCGGATTCGTATTATCCTGTGACGATGGATGAACTCCCCAAAAAAATTAATATTGACAAACGCACAATTCTTATCTTAACAACAAGAGGATCAGCCATCGATGCGGCAGGAATCGTCCCTTTGCTGGAGTCTCCTGCCGCCTATATTGGAGTCATCGGTTCAAAACGCAGGTGGGCAACCACTGTCAAAGTGTTGAAAGACAAAGGTGTCTCTGAGAAGCTGATCGCAAAAGTTCATTCGCCGATGGGGCTGGAATTACAATCTGAAACCCCTGAAGAAATTGCGCTGAGCATTTTGGCAGAGGTCATGATGATTAAAGATAAAGGGACTGGGAAGGCGATGAAAGACAGTAATCAGTAATCAGTAATCAGTAAAACCCCGAAGGGGTGAAACGATTATAGAATACGGTTTCCAGATCGTCCCAACCCCAAGGGGTGAAATTGGTTTGCAATACAGCGAAGAAAATGTTCGAGAAAACAGAGACAGGCTGAGGGTCGTGAAGGAGCGATTTAGTGAGCGCTGAAGATTCATCAGTAAGAAATAATCAGCCAAAACGAGAAACGATTCGGGTTGGAATTCGTAGAGAGAGTAGGAAAAACGGTTCTTGTATGAGCAAGTTTGTTCGGCTATAATTCGGCAGATCATTAATAAGGAGAATAAAACATGGCTAGAATTTTTGACGTCATTGAGTATGCAGACGAGATGAAGGATGAGATCGTTCACCGCTTCCCGGAGACGGGGATCGGTGATTATCGCATCGGCTCGCAGGTGATCGTGCGCGAAAGCCAGAGTGCGGTCTTCTTCCGGGATGGCAATGCGTTGGATGTATTCAAGGCGGGGCGGCATACGATCGCTACTGCAAATATTCCCAAGTTGATCGATTTTATAGGCAAGGCGTTTAATGACCGAACGCCATTCCCCGCTGAAGTGTATTTCGTTTCGATGAAGGAATTTGCGACAAAGAAATGGGGCACGCCGCAGCCGATCATTGTCCGCAACCCAAATATGGGTTTAGGCGTGGCGTTACTGCAGGGCTTTGGCACGTATTCATTTCAAGTAAAAGACCCGCAGCAATTTGTGACCCAAATTGTCGGCACGACCGGCACGTACCATTCTTCTGAAATTGAAGAACGCTTACGCACCATGCTGCTCTCGAAGTTGCAGGATGTGCTCGGCGAGACTGCCGCGAAGAATTCTGTGCCTGAAATAATCGGCCTGACCGAGGAGATCGGCGCGGCAGTTCGCGCGAAAGCAAAGGATGATTTTGAAGCGATTGGACTGGTATTGAAGACATTCTATGTCGGCAACTTGAAGCCTTCGGATAAGTCGGCTCAGGAACTGCGCGATATGGGCATGCTCGATATGCAAACCTATACCCAATTGCAAGCCGCGGATTCAATGCGCGATGCCGCTCAGAACGAAGGCGGCGGCGCCGGCCTGACGGCCGGTATCGGCGCGGGGATGGGCATCGGCAATATTATGGGGCAAGCTCTACAAGGCGGCTTCCAAGGTGGAGCTTCCGGCAGCGCTTCCACAATGCCCGACATTATGACCCCCGCCGAAGCGGCGAAGTTTATGAAAGTAACCGAGGATGATATTCTGGATGCGATCAAAGATGGAACTCTGAAAGCGAAGAAGGTCGGCAAGGCTTTCCGGGTTAGCAAAGATAATCTTGAAGCGTTTATGAATAGTTAGGTTGAAGAATATAAGTTGCAGGTTGAAAGTTGCAGGTTGAATGTTAAACCTGCAACTTTCAACTTTTAAACCTGCCAACTTGCTAACGTCACTCCAGTTCGCTCATTACATCTGGAATGGAATTTAATACATCGCTTGCCAGGACAGAGGCTGTGCTGCCGAGGTCTTCCGCAGCGAGCAAACCTGCCTGCGCGTGGATGTAAGCACCGGCAACCGCTGAGTCGTAAGCAGAAAGTCCCTGGGCGCGCAAGCCGACGATCAACCCGGCTAATACGTCGCCTGTGCCTGCTCGGGCGAGAGCCGCAGAAGCAACTGGAATAATTGTTGAGCGGCCATCGGGCGAGGCGACGATAGTGAATGCGCCTTTCAGCACAACGACATGCCCCCATTCTTTTGCATATTTGCCGGCAATCTCATTTCTGTTTGACTGAATTTCTTCCTTCGATAATTCCGTCAAGGCGGACATTTCTCCGAGATGCGGAGTCAACACCGCGGGGGAAAATAATTTTTTATGCCAGTCTCGAATCTGCGCGAAGTGACGCAACCCATCTGCATCTACAACCGTGGGGAGTTTTACAGTGGAAATCACAATTTCAACAAATTTTCTTGTCGAAATAAAATTCCCGAGACCCGGTCCGAGTAAAAATGCCGTCGCACG
>JANODZ010000298.1:0-2092 GCA_031412935.1 Anaerolineales bacterium | reverse complement strand
CAAATAAACAACAAACCACAACACCCACGCCAATTCCAATCCAGACCCACGGGGAGCGCTTCTTTGGCGGGGCTTTGCCAGCTACTGTTTTGCCGCCTTTGGTATTATCATTCTTTAGTGCATTGGGGCGCAAGGTGATCGCGGTTCCCTGCATGGGTATTCCCGCTTCAGTCCAGGCATGCTTGAAAGCGGATATTAAATCTTCAACGGTTTCATAACGGTCGATACGATCTTTTGCAAGCGCCTTCAATAAAACCCGTTGAACAGGCTCTGGCACCTTCGGATTGATCGACATAGGCAAAGGCAATGGTGTGTAGATATGATCGTGAATAATTGAAAATGGCGTATCTGAGATAAATGGGACCTGCCCGACTACCATTTCGTACAACATCACCCCAAAAGAATAAATATCCGTGCCGCCATCGAGGTCTTTTTTACCCATAGCCTGCTCTGGCGAGATATATTGAGGAGTGCCCATAATTGAATCCGAAGACATTGTGGATTCCCCCGCCTCAGCAATCCGCGCCAGACCAAAATCTGCGAGATACATGACCTCATCCACGCCGATCATGACGTTGGAAGGCTTAATATCGCGATGCAATACGCCTTGTTTATGAGCGAAGGCTAATGCAGACCCAACGGTATTTACAACTTTTTCGATTTCTTTTGAACTAAGGGGTCCCTTATTCAGTCGGGCTTTGAGTGTGTCGCCTTCAATATATTTCATGACCAGGTACGGCCGCATATCGTATTCAGAATAATCATATACCGGAACAATATTTGGATGTTCAAGGCGCGCTACGACACGAGCCTCACGTTGAAAGCGGGCTGTGAAAGTCTGGTCCTGGTGAAAAGCAGGGTGCAGCACCTTCAAGGCCACATAACGATCCAGTGAGGCATGATAGGCTTTATAAACAGTTGCCATGCCGCCCTGCCCAAGTTGTTCAATAATTCGATACGGTCCAATATTTTCGCCGATATTAAAAGACATAATTGCTCTCCGCATACCTTGCTTGTAATTTCCCCCGATTATAGCCGAGTGTTGTTAATTTCGGCCGCTGCGTTGTAAATTGTTTGTAAATTGATATAAACTCGCAACAAAAAAATTGCCGGCTTGTTTTCGCAAGCTGGCAGTTACGTAAATTATTTGCAGTCCATGAAACTGAATAGACCTCTTGAAAAAGTATTTGTAGGGCGAGTTTTCAACCCGCCAAAGTCTGTGATTTCAAAAATTGTCAGGCTACAAGCCTGACCTACCGGAGACTTTTACAAGAGGTCAAATATAAGTGTGAAACGCCGCGGGCAATGATCTGCCGGATCTCAACCCAGGGGGGGCCGGCGCGATTATTTATCCAGTAATGCCGCCACGCCGGGCAATTCCTTTCCTTCAAGGAATTCAAGCGATGCGCCGCCGCCGGTGGAGACGTGTGTCATCTGTTTTGCAACGCCTGCTTTTTTGACCGCGCTGGCTGAGTCACCGCCGCCGATGACCGTGATCGCGCCTGATTCAGCCAACATGTGCGCCAGGGCAAATGTGCCTTCGGCGAATTTCGGCATTTCGAAGACGCCCACGGGACCATTCCAAACCACGAGCTTGACTCCGTCCAAAGTGGTTTTGTATAGTTCGAGAGTCTTCGGTCCTACATCGAGCATGCGCCAGCCCGCGGGAATCTTATCCACATCCACGGTTTGGGTATTGGCATCGGCGTCGAATTTATCGGCGATGATCGCATCCACGGGCAGGATCAACTTATCGGCGAATTTTGCGAGAATGGATTTGGCAGTTTCAAGCGAGGACTCTTCCACGAGACTATCCTGCATGTTAAGTCCGCGGGCGGCGAGGAAGGTGTTTGCCATGCCGCCGCCGATGATCAATTTATCGCATTTGGAAAGCAGGGATTCTACGACTAAAATTTTGTCGCTGATCTTTGCGCCGCCGAGAATGGCGATGTATGGATGCACTGGGTTGGCAACCGCGCGCCCAAGATATTCAAGCTCCTTTTCCATCAGGAAGCCGGAGACAGCGGGCAGAAAACGCGCAATCCCTTCAGTGGAGGAGTGTGCGCGATGGGCGGAACCAAATGCATCGTTG
>JANODZ010000297.1:0-6887 GCA_031412935.1 Anaerolineales bacterium | reverse complement strand
TTACGCTGATTCTTTCAAACCCATGGCTTGCAGCATCTCTTCGTTGCTTGCAAATTTGAATTCTTCAAGTCCGCGTTTCTTAGCTTCCTCGGCTTCCACTGCCTCAAGCCGTTTGATGTCATCTTTTGTGATGATGGGTTTATTAAGCCCCATCATCTTCGCGGCCACTGCATCCGCATTTGGTTTGGCGGGTGGTTTGGCGGGTGGTTTAGTCTGCAAATATTGCCAGACAGCTTTTGCGGCGCTGATTCCATCTTTGCGGGCATACCCAACCAGACCTTCACTGGCTTTGCGTGACCAGCCGCCGACAAATACGCCTTCAATCGACGATTCAAACGAAAGACCATCGATAGGGAAGCGCGGTTCTTTATTTTTGATGAACTCATTCCATTCTGTCGGCAGGCCAAAGGTTTCGTCCACTTTGTCGCCGATCGCAAAGATGACTGTGTCTACATTAATCAATCGTTTCACACCTGTGCCTTTCGCGCTGATCTTGCCATCTTTTTCTGTGAGGATATTATCTTCCACTTCCAATTGGGTCATAGATCCGTTCTTTCCGATCATGGCGGTGGGGGAGGCGAGGAAATCAAAATGGAATTTTGTGTTCTCTGTCTTCGGGTCTGCTTTCGCGAGAGAATCTAAAATTTTTTGCCGGCCCGTTTCCAGGTCCTGGTTGATCGTTTGCAAGACAGGGCGCACCCTTTCCAATTCCCTGTCAAATTCATCTAAATCCAAATAAGAGATCAAATGCTTCATTTCTTCCTTGGTGAAATTCACTTCGCCGGGACCGCGCCTAACGATCGCGGTGACTTCATCCACTTTTTGAACATAGATTAAATGGCGCGCAATATCCACCATTACATTGCCCGCACCAATAATGGCGCAGCGTTTTCCAAAGCGGAAATTTTTCTGGCTGAACGGCGGAAGATTGTTGTAGAAAAATACAACATCTTTTGCATGATAAACACCTGCCAGTTCTTCGCCTGGCAAACCAAGAGATTTGGTGCCCTGGGCGCCCGCGCTAACAAGGATCGCGTCAAAACCCAAGGCTCGTAATTCATCCAGCGTCAGATCCGCATGACCGCCGATAGTAACATTGCCGTAATAATCAATATTGGCATTATCCAGGGTTTGACGGAATTGCTTGCGAAGCCCCTCCTTCATGCTGTGTTTATCAGGATAGATCCCATACTCCGCGAGACCGCCTGCTTTGATGTCACGATTAAAGATCGCCACGCGCGCGCCTTGGTTGGCAAGTTCACGTGCGCCAAATAAACCTGCTGGACCAGCACCGATCACGGCGACATAATATTGATTTTCCACGGGTATGTACCTCCTGAAATATTACCAAAAACATTTCATTATATTTGTTTAATATTACTTTCGCAAGCCGTCTCATCCTATGTTAAGATTGCAGAGTGCATCCCGCATCTTTTGAATGTAACTCTACATTAGAATAATATATTTTAACTGTATTTTCTAAAAGCGATGCTGGAAATTATGCTAAATGCGGCAGATATTGTAATATTCTCAAGGAGACGATATGACTGAAGAAACAAATACTGATCCCGCCAAAAAAATGCGAACCCTGCTTGCTGGTGGAAAAACATCTCCTGTGACTCGTCTTCCAAAAAAGAAAAGTGGATTTGCGTCTTTTCGTCCCCAAGCGGAGGAGGAAAAAAAGGAAGAGCCTTATCTTATAAAGAAACCTTCTCAGAATTTGCCCAAGCCTATCTCCCAGCCGGATTCGAAAGGGTTTAAGTTTAACTTCGGACCCCCCTTTTGGACAATTGCCAGTTTAATATCAATGGCGGTAAATCTTGTCCTGGTCGTTGTTATGCTTACCCTACTGCCAAATATTAAAAAATTAAATGTGGAGAATCTCTTCGGTCTCGGCAACGACCTGCTGGGTGGGTTGTACAGTAATTTTGAGAAGATGGATCGCGCCCATATCACATCAACGATTCCCGTTCAAACAACAATCCCGGTGAAATTTGACCTGCAGCTTAATCAGCTTACGAATGTCATTCTCAGCCAGGATGTTACCATCAGCAATGCCCGTGTCACTGTAAATACAGGCGGATTAAATATAACAAATGCGTTAACAACCATTGTATTGCCTCAGGGTACAACCCTGCCCATTGTGTTAAACTTGTCCGTTCCGGTGGATACGACCGTGCCTGTCATATTGAATGTAAATGTGGATATCCCCATGCAGCAAACGCAATTGCACGAACCTTTTTCTGGTTTACAGGATGCCATCAGACCGTTTTATTGTATGATCAATTCTAAAGCAGTAAATTTGGATGGCCAGCCAATTTGTAATTAAGTTTAAATCTATGGAGCCAGATGGCAAGTGAGATCACGCAATTCACCTTAAAGAATGGCATGAGGGTCATGCTTAAAGAAATCCATACCGCACCGATCATTTCCTCCTGGTTGTGGTATCGCGTGGGTTCAAGAGATGAACCCAGCGGAAAAACTGGTATTTCGCATTGGACCGAGCATATGCAATTTAAAGGGACAAAGAAATTCCCAGCAAATGTTTTGGATAAAGCCATCTCGCGCGAAGGCGGGCGTTGGAATGCCTCCACTTCGCACGATTCAACCCGATATTATGAAACCATGCCCGCAGACAAGATCGATCTTGCCCTGCGCCTCGAAGCTGATCGCATGGAACATAGTATCTATAAGGAAAAAGATGTTGCGTCTGAGCGCACAGTTATTATTTCAGAACGCGAAGGGCATGAAAATGAACCGATGTTCAGGCTGACTGAAGCCGTTCAACAGACCGCCTTCCACGTGCATCCATACCATCATGAGATCATAGGCGATATGGCAGACCTGCATACGATCACGCGCGATGATCTTTATGAACATTACCGCAGGTATTATCTGCCAAACAATGCCGTTCTAGCCATGGCCGGTGATTTTGATACAAAGAGCATGTTGAAGCGCATTAAAGAATTATTTGAATCCATTCCAAAGGGACCTACGCCGCCGCGGCTGATCCGCCCTGAGCCTGATCAAAAAGGGGAGGTACGACTTTCTGTTGAGGGACCCGGTGAAACAACTTTTATTCAAGTTGCGTATCGTTTCCCGAATGCCACCCATGCCGATTATTTTCCGCTTCAGGTATTCGATAGTTTGCTTGGCGGCGCCAGCGGCCTCTCCACTAAAACATCCCGTCTTTATCGCGCATTAGTAGATAAAGAGTTTGCCGTGGATGTCTCCGCTGGGTCAGAGGCTACGATCGACCCTTTTCTTTATCGCATTACCATCACCAAACATCCAGATCGTAAAACTGAAGAAGCCTTAGCGGCTCTGGATCGGGAGCTGCAAAATTTACAGGAGATCTTGGTATCCAGCGATGAGATTAAACGCGCGGTCAAGCAGGCGCGCGCTGTATTCGCCTATGGCAGTGAGAATATTACCAATCAGGCTTTTTGGATGGGGTATGTTGAAATGTTCTCCTCTTATGACTGGTTCACAAATTATTTGAGCAGCCTGGCAAAAGTTACCCCGCAGGATGTTCAACGTGTGGCGCGCAAATATTTTCAATCGAAAGATCGTGTGATCGGCATATATCATCCAAAAGGTGTGGAGGGATAAATGCCAAAAAAATTATCAAATACCGCAAAGCCGTCCCTGCTTAACCCTGATGATATTTATCGCGTAGTTCTTCCGAACGGCATCACTGTGTTGGCGCGCTCCAATTTTAATAGCCCCTCCATTAGCATGGGCGGTTATGTGGCTGCAGGCTCTTTATTTGAAAGCGATCTAAAACTTGGGCTGGCGGATTTTGTCTCTTCTTCCTTGATGCGCGGCACGCAAACCCGCACATTCGACGCGATCTATAACGAACTTGAATCGGTTGGCGCGAGCATGGGGTTTGATTCAGGTGTGCATACGACAGGCTTTGGGGGACGGTCGCTTGTTGAAGATCTCCCGCTTTTGCTTAATCTTCTTTCTCAATCCTTGCAAACACCCACCTTTCCCAAGGATGAAGTTGAAAAACTACGCGCGCAAATGCTCACCGGACTCGCCATGCGCGCACAGGATACATCAGACATGGCTGCAATGGCGTTTGATCGAATGTTATTTGATGGGCACCCTTACAGCAGACCCGCTGATGGATTCGTGGAAACGATCCAATCCATTACGCGCAAGGATATGGAAAAGTTTCATCGTCTCCACTTCGGACCGAGAGGCATGGTCATTGCAATCGTGGGTGCGATCGAGCCGAAGAAAGCGGCTGAGGCGGTGGAGCGCTGCCTCGCAGGCTGGCAGGTTCCAGGTCAGGTGGATGCGCCAACAATGCCTGCGCATAAGCCGGTTAAGAAAACAGTCAAACATCACCATGCACTGGCGGGCAAATCACAATCTGACCTGGTGATCGGAATGATCGGACCGCGCCGCAGGGACCCGGAATTTTTTTCAGCATCTTTGGGCAATTCGGTTCTGGGTCAGTTCGGTATGATGGGGCGCATCGGCGAAGTAGTGCGTGAGAAATCCGGGCTGGCGTATTATGCCTCCTCCAGTCTTAACGCAGGAAGCGGGCCGGGCACCTGGGAAATCAATGCGGGTGTGAACCCAAAGAATTTGAAGAAGGCAATTGATCTGATCGAAAATGAGCTGCGTCGTTTTATAAAGAGCGGCGTCACGAAAGGGGAGCTCGCGGACAGCCAGGCTAATTACATTGGCCGTTTGCCGCTCTCGCTTGAATCTAACAGCGGAGTTGTCAGCGCGATCTTGAATATGGAACGTTATGATCTCGGATTTGATTTTTACCAGCGTTATGAAAGTATGGTGCGGGCTGTGACGCGCGATAACGTACTGGAGACTGCGCGCAAATATATTGATCCAAACCGGTTGGTGATATCAACAGCGGGACCGTAGTTTTTATATTATGAAAATTTCATCTGGTGTTGACCTGATTGATATTGCACGCATTCGTGATGCCATTAGCCGTCATGGTGAACGATTTATTGCGCGTATTTTTACTGAAGCAGAACAGCGCGAATGTGGCGGGCGGGTTTCTTCGCTTGCGGCGCGGTTCGCGGCAAAAGAAGCTGCGGCCAAAGCATTGGGTTGTGGAATCGGCGATGTAACCTGGTTGGATATTGAAATTAGGGGCGACGAAAACAATGCTCCGCATTTGTATCTGCACGGTGAAGGGCAGAGGTTGGCGAAAAAATTAAGGCTGTCGAATTGGTCAGTGAGTTTGAGCCATACAGAAACCCAGGCGATTGCCTTTGTGGTTGCGACAGGCTGAGTAGCGTTCGGTCATTCAAAAGCATACACCAGAGAAAAACTTTTTTATTTTTCCGTGATCTCTGTCTGCTCGGTGGTGAGATTATTATTAGACGTTATCGGTAATAAGCCAAGAACATTTTTTGGACGCAGATGAACGCTGATTTCGGTGATAAAAAAGAGAAATATCTGCGTTTTCTGCGTGTATCAGCGTCCCAATTTTAATTTCCGATAACGTCTATTAAATAAAAACATCCCGCGGCCAGTATGCGCGGGATGTGCGTAAAGACCATTTGAGATAGGGGTAATGACGAATCCACATCTCAAAATTATTTCTGGTCCTCAACGCCGATCCAAAGATGGCCAGGCATGACGGGCTGATACGGGCGAATAGTAAGTTTCCCTAATTCAAGTTGTTTTTGACCCGTGTCTAACATGCTTGGATTCACGAGACAAATATCCGGGATGTGACCAAATTTTTTGCTGTAAAAATCCATTGCTTTTTGGATTTTTACACTTAAGGTGGTGCGCGGGTCATTGTCAAACCATAACATTCCAGTGTGCATAATATTTTCCTTTTCTAATCAAGCAGCGGCGCCCAAAAGGTGAGCCAGGTTTTTCCTTCAAGCATGGTGAATTGAGAGCCTGCGGTTAAATCATTCAGCAATTTATCAGACTGGCCGGTAACGAGTTGCGAATCGAGTGAATTCCTGATAAAACCGAATAAGCGGGTGCGGAAGAATCCAAGCCAGGCCGGTATGTTTTGCGCCCGGCTTGCATTAAGCGTTGTGATCGGCCAAATGCGGCGGCTCGGTCCGCGCAAGAGCAGCCAGCGAAAATTTTGTTCAGATTTTTGATCTAATTTTGTCATGACTTCAATATCATCGATCAAAAGCAAAATGGTTTGGACTTCATTTTTATTGTTATGCGCCCATGTGACAAGGCTTTGCAGGAGTTCTTGTGCAGTATCGTCTTGCGTGGTGTAAACTCCAACATTGTTTTGATTGTTTTGCAGGTTGATCCATTCAGTGGGATGTTGAGTGATGACAGCATATTTAACCTTTGAAGGCGAATGGATCAACCCGGCGGCGCGGGCAATTATTTTCAGTAATGAAGTCTTTCCGCTGGTTCGATCTCCTGTGATGAGGATCGGGCCGGCAATCGAGTCGGAAAAATTTAATAAGACCGGCAAGCCGTCCTCTGCGATACCGAGGAAGAGTGTTTTTTGTGGAAGGGGAGATGCATCAGCGATGACAGATCTCAAAGTGGGTTGAACAACAACCGGCGCGGCGGGACGCGCGTGCTTTTTTTCAGCAAGGTCTGCTACTGTATCGATTATCAAGGAGTAACGGCTGGTAATATCCATATTAGAACACCTGTTCTAATCATAAAACCGATCGCAATACCTGTCAAGGGGGTTTTTTCCATTCAAGGACTCTATAATGAAAGTGCAGGATAACTTGACGCTGTGCGTTGTTTTGGTATAATCCGCCTGCTTAATCACTTGCCGACGTAGCTCAATTGCCACCGTCCCACCAGGGCCTGTGGCGGTTTCCTTATTGATAGCCAATTTTTCGATCGGATTACCAGGCTCCCCTCATATCCATTTCTTCTTGGACAACGACCCGACCCCG
>JANODZ010000296.1:0-11663 GCA_031412935.1 Anaerolineales bacterium | reverse complement strand
AAATCAACACTGGCTGCAGGCTGCGCGGTCACGGGGAAGCCTGCCCCCGTCAATCTGAATAAGAATCCAGAGAAAAGCAGCAGCGCGAATCCGCTGAAAATTATTCCGCGTTGCGAAGGGCGTAATCTTAATGCCAGCAGGGTGATGAGACCCAAAATACTTGCCAACATAAAATGTACAAAAAAGACGAGAATGCCCTGGGGCCATATGCCGTCCAGGCCGGAGCCGAGACCAAAACCGCCCGCGTTGATCGGTAAATAAAATGCGTATGCAATAATCACGCTCGGCAAAAAAGGCCTGGCTTCTGAACGGGCAAAAGATGCCACCAGAGTGATCGCGCCCATGGCCAGCACAATCAGTTCGGGAATCCACAAACGCGCATGAATAAAAACGTTGGTAAGCGTGATCGGTAAAAAGAGGCGGGCAGCAAAACCTGTTAACAAGCCGCCAAGAAAAACGATCAGAGCGCTGATGAGCAAAGCCATGATCGTTTCAAAAAGAAAACGCGGAGAGCCGGTTAAGATGGCGAGCAGAAAACCCACCCACGGAGTCATGAGCGGTGTGACGAGGATGCCTAATAAAAGCACTGCTTGCGAGTCAAGTAAAAAGCCAAGCCCGACGATCGCGCCGCATACCAGTGAAAAAACAAATAATTCAACGGAAGGATAGGCGCGGCGCGATAGTGAAGAGATCAGCGCAGCCTGTCCCTTGGCATCGCTGGGGATGCTGTCGCGGCGCAGGTTGCGCCTGCGACGCCTGTGTACAAATGCCTCGTTTACATCTGGTTCAGGCGGCGGGGTTGATTCGGTTGGGATGATGGGTTCGTTAGAAAAGGACATAAGTTAATATTCTGGAGGAATTTACTTTCTCACGTGATGTTCCATTATACAGGGGATGGGTGGAGAGTGGGAGGTGCGATTTAACCGTGCGCACGCAAAATATGTCAGACAAATGCTCCTTGCGCCGTCCATTGTGAAACACTCTGTGGACAACGTAAGATTTACTCTTAAAAGGCCGCCGAGGATGGCGGCTTGAGCCTGTGTATCGACTGGCGTACCCCTGCATGGGTTATGTTGACGGAGTGGTTTTGCTTATGTGAGGGGTTAATCAATTTGTAATTATCCGTTAAGTTAAAGAAGTGTATAATCTTGGATTAGCGCACTATGAAACTCTAGTATAGGAGTACCGCATGAGCAAATCAAATTCTTCCACAGCAACCGAAATGCAGCCTGTATCGCCAGCTGCACTTGAAGGTATTGCATCGATGCTCGAAGCGCCTGAACCAACAGCCGATGAACTGGGGCGTTTACGCGATATTTTATTTGGATCACAATCGCGGACCCTTGAAAAACGATTGAGCGATCTGGAAACTGGGCTTCGATCATCACGTCAGGAAGTGATCAATTTACTCCAGGACCAAATTGGCACACTTTCCGAGTCCACCAGCACGCAATTCGTGGAAACCCGCCGCGAGTTTAATGAAAAGTTCGATAAGCAGGGTGCGGATCAATCTGCCCAACTGCGCGCCGCGCAAAAAGACCTTTCTGAAAGACTGGAGAGGCAATCTACAGAGCAGGCATCCCAACTGCAATCTGTTCAAAAACATTTAAGCGAGAATCTTGAAAAGCTTGCCGCAGATCTGATGCGCCAATTGCGCGAGACTCACAAGGAAGTAAGTGACCGTTTGGATAAGCAAGCCGCCGAGCAGACAGAGCGCACGCGCAGCCTGCAATCGGAAGCCCGCCAACGCGACGATAGTTTACGGCAGGAACTGCTTTCCATGGCCGCTGCTTTGGAAGATAAAAAAGCCTCACGACAGGATTTGGGTCAAATGTTAATGGAACTGGGACTTCGCCTGCGACAGGAATCGGAAAATTCCTAACCCTCCTGCCCAAATTGCCTTGCAGGTTGCTTGACCCCCGTCAAGTTTTCACTTGCAGGGCGGATTATTTTTATCCCAGTATGTGACCTTTCATGAATTCCATCTCACCTGACAATGAAACACCCCCGAAACCTGTTGACCAGAACCTCGACCCGTTAATTTCCATTCGCTCCATCCTGCTCACAGACGTATCGGATCGCCTGCGCGAGATCGAACGTCAAATTGAGACATCCCAAAACCAATCGCAATCAGAAGATGATATTCTCCGCCAACAGTTGAACGAACTGCTGGCGGAACTTGATCGTTTGCAGTTGCTTGCGCGCGAAACGGATCATCGTTCGCGTGACCTGGATACAGAGATTGAAATTCTGCGCCGCAAGGCGCAAGCGGATTCAGAGGGGTTGATCGCGCGCGTCACCCCTATTCTGGGGGATATGATCAGCCGCACCATTCGCGATTCGCGTGACGAGATGGCTGAGGCGCTGGGTCCGATCATGGGCGAGGCGATCCGCGTGCAGATCCGCGATTCACGCAAGGACATGGTCGAAGCGTTATATCCAGTGATCGGTGAAACTGTCCAACGCGCGATCGGCGAGTTTACAAAAGAATTTCAGCGGAATATTGACGTGCGCTTGAAGGCGACTTTTGGACCCCAGGGTATGTTTCGTTCAGTCGTCGCGCGCATGCGTGGTGTCTCCTCTTCGGAATTGGCGCTGCGCGATTCCCTGCCATTTTCCATTAAAGAGATTTTTCTTATCCAGCACAGATCTGGCTTATTGCTTGCGTACAGTCATCCGGGCAGTACCGAAGTTGCCGATTCAGACCTGATCAGCGGAATGTTGACTGCCATTCGCGATTTTGTGCGTGATTCATTTGGGCATGGTGATGTGGATAAAGAATTAGATGAAGTTCAGTATGGCGATGAACGTATCATCATTCAGAGCGGGCGGGCCGCATACCTGGCGGTTGTCACAACTGGCGTCGAGCCTGAAGGCTTTCGGACCAGATTGCATGTGTTTGTATCAGAACTACACGTTAAACATGAAAAATCACTTGCGCAATTCAATGGCGACCCATCCACTCTGCCTAATTTACAGCCAAAGATCGCGCACCTGGTAGCTGAAAACACAGACACTAATACAGGCTCCAGGCCTATGAGCCGGAATGCCAAATTGGGCTGGGCGGCATCTATTTTATTCGCTATTATTCTGATCATTCTGGCTTGTTTCTATCTTCAATTCACAGTTTCGTTATACCCAGTTGCTTTCCCCAGCCCGACACCCACCAACACATTCACGCCCACATCCACACCCACCTCTACGCCTACTTCCACGAGTACGCCCACAGCGACTCCTACGCAAACATTTACGCCAACCTCCACGCCGACCGCTACGCAGACTTCCACGCCCACCGCCACGCCCACGCCTTACAAAGCATTTTCTGCCGGAATGGTATGGACTCGAAATTTCCCCGATAAAACCAAACTGCACGTTGAGATATTATCATTTAACCAACCAGTAAAGGTGTTGGCACAGTATGGCATCTGGGTGCAGGTGGAATGGATTGACGATGAAGGTTATCATCGCGGCTGGGTGCCTGCGAGATACATTACCCTGTTAGAATTCATCCCACGCGGGCGTATCACCCCGACGATTGTTCCGTGATTGGATGATGAAAATGACTATTATTCAAAAAAAGATATGTTTGCTAGGCGAGTTCGGAGTTGGCAAGACAAGCCTGATCCAGCGCTTTGTAGAAGGACGCTTTGATGATAAATATCTCAGCACCGTGGGTGTGAAAATATCGCGCAAGATCCTCAAGCGCTCGTATGGAGAAATGAATATGCTGGTATGGGACCTGGCCGGCAGTAACGGCATTGAGTCATCAGCCAGTACCTATATGCAGGGAACAACAGGCGCGCTGATCGTCTGTGACCTGACCCGCCGCGACACATTAATTACCTGTGAAAACTATGCGCGTCAGGTTCGAACCATGAATCCGGCTGTCAAGCTGGTGTTTGCGGGCAACAAAGTGGATATGACGAAAGAACGCCTCGTATCTGTCCCCGATATGCTTGCCATGCTATCGGTATTCGGCGAAACGACATTTTTTCTAACCAGTGCAAAGACCGGAGAGCAGGTCGAAGAAGCATTCATTGATCTGGCAGAAAAGATTGATGTGGAAAAATAAATGGACGATCATAATTCCGTTACGTTGAAATTTGAAGCGCGTTTGGCGCAGGTTGCCAGTGAGTTATATGATCTGGCATACATCCAGGTCGATGCGAATCTGTCGATTGTGCGGGTTTCGCCGAACCTTTTGTCAGTGTTGGGGAATACCGACCAGGTTGCGGCAGGCATTCGGTTGACGGATGCGTTGGATGAATTTTTTGGATCAGAGCAGACGCTTCGTTCCATCCTGCATAATGAGTTACCTTCTTTCAAGATCGAAAACATAAATCGAGCACGGCCCGATGGTTCTTTGCATTATCTAACGTTTCATGTTTTGCCTCTTGATCCAGATCAAACAGGCTCCGCGTTGCTTGTGGTTGTTGAAGATGTAACCCGCTTTGGGCTTACCGAACAAAACCTGCTCCAAAAACGAAACGAGTTAAGCATTTTACAGGGAGCCCTTTCCTCCGCCAACGCCGAGTTGGATAGGCGCGTTGAACAACGAACTGCAGAACTGGTGGAGGCGAAACAGAAAATTGAGCTGCAGCTTTTTAGACTTCAGGCGCTGCGAGAGAATGACCATGCGATACTTGGAACAACGGATCTGCGCGTGGCGTTAAGAGCGATCGCGGAGCAGGCGAAGTCTCAATTGAGTGTCGATTTGATGTCGATCCTGGTTTTCAATCCTCCTTTGCTTACGCTTGAAACGGTCGTAGCGCTTGGAGCTCAATCGCTGGATTTACAAACTGCGCGGGTGAATCTCGGCGAGAGCATGATCGGGCGGGCAGCGTTGGACCGTCGTACGCTGTCATTTCCTGACCTGACCGAAAGCATTGCCATTCCACAGGATGATCCGTGGGCGCAAATCGAAAACCTGCAAGCCTGCTATTCCGTGCCGTTAATCGCCAAGGGAAACATCGTGGGTGTGCTCTTTTTAGGGCATCGCTCATGGCTTCGCCCCAACCAGGAATGGCTTGATTTTCTGGAATCCCTTGCAGGCCAGGCGGCAATGGCAATTGAAAGCATCAGAGCGTTTGAAGACTTGCAGCGTTCGAATTATGAACTGGCGCTTGCCTATAATCGAACCATTGAGGGATGGTCACGTGCGTTGGATTTGCGCGATAGAGAGACAAAGTCTCATACGTCGCGTGTTACAGAAACAACCATGATGCTTGTCCGCATGGCCGGGATGACTGAAAAGGAGATCATGCATGTGAAGCATGGCGCTCTTTTACATGACATTGGCAAGGTGGGAATCCCAGATTCGATCCTGCTGAGGGAAGACAAACTTACAGATGATCAGTGGGAAATCATGCGCAGACATCCTGTCTACGCGTACGAAATGTTATTTCCCATCGAATACCTGCGGCCTGCGCTGGATATTCCCTATTGCCATCACGAGAGATGGGACGGCAGCGGCTACCCGCGCGGCCTTAAAGGCGAGGAAATTCCACTGGCGGCGCGCATCTTTGCCGTTGTAGATGTGTGGGACGCTCTTAGTTCTGACCGTCCTTATCGTCAGGGCTGGCCGGCGGAAAAAGTTTATGAATATATCCGCTCACAATCAGGAACTCATTTCGACCCGCAAGCGGTGGATCTATTTTTACGCGTTATAACAGGCGAAACACCAGCTTCTGATCCGAAAATAAATAACCTCCCGTGATCTTGTTGCGAGCGCCGCTCTTGTTTTTCCCCCCGCATCGGCATATTTTTGTGATGGTGAGGGGGCTTAGATTTTTACGAACCCCTAGTACGCTTTATTCCAAACCGAAGTCCGTTTCTGTTTATCTGACATGGCATCAGCCATGAAATTTATTCTGCCACTCCTGATTCTTACAAATCTCTAATTCACCATGCCTTGACAAAAACATAAGTGGCGTATAAAGTTAAGTCCGCTTAACTAAGAAGCAGGCTTAACTATGAAAAAAACCACCCGATTTTCCCAATCCCTGCGTGCCTGGATGGACGCCTTTATGCATCGCTCGATGCGCGGATGGAGTCAATTTGCCAAAAGCACAGGACTTTCCATGCCGCAATTCAGCATCCTGATGCAGCTTCACCACAAAGGACCTTGTGGCATGTCTGAGATCGGTGAACGTTTTGACATCACCGCCGCGGCTGCGAGTCAGCTGGTGGAGAAACTTGTCCACGCGGGGTTTCTTGAACGTGCCGAGGACCCCAATGATCGCCGTGCCAAGCTGTTGACTTTAAGTGTCAAAGGCGGAGAACTTATCAAACAAGGTGTCGAAGAACGCTATCGCTGGATGGATGATCTTGCATCTAGCTTGAACGCGGTCGATCAGAAAAAAGTAAGTGAAGCATTGATCTTGTTAACAAATGCAGCCAAAGAAATGGAAAGTAAGAACGATATTCGATAATTCGATATTTGTTGTGCAAAACCGGATATCGAATTATCGAAATCCGAATATCGCCCCGACAAAAGGAACCACATGCAAGCAACCTTAACCCAACCCAACACCCGCGCCCGCCGCGCTCGTCCTTCATTCAAGGGCATTGGCCGCGCGATTCGCTATCTGACGAAATACGGGCGTCAGGCGGCTTTACCCTATCTCTTTCTGATTATTGCCACGCTTTCGCAGCTGGCTGTACCGCGCATGATTCGCAATGTGATCGATGCCGTCACCAGCGGGTTTCTCGCGGACCAGGTCTTGCAGGCTCTCGATAAAATTCCAGCATCATTTATCAGCGCCGCATTGCCGAAGATTCTCGAAGCCCTAAAGTATGATTCTGCTGTAACGCTCGACCAGCTCAAGGTCACGTTGGAAGCGGATTTAAATAACGCTCCGCGCGCCCTGATCACTGCCCTTGTCGCAATTATCATCTTCGCCCTGCTGCGCGGATTGTTCTCCTTCCTGCAGGCATACTGGGCTGAAAAGAATTCACAGTCGGTTGCATATGATCTGCGCAATGACCTGTATGCCAAGATCCAAAATTTATCATTCGCGTATCACGATAAAAATCAAACCGGCCAGTTGATGATCCGCGCCACGGATGATGTGGAGAAAGTGCGTCTATTTATTGGGCAGGGTTTACTGCAACTCGTGGGTTCGATCATTTTGTTGGTTGGCACGGTCATCATATTGTTCACCTCAAATGTCTCGCTCGCATGGACGGCCATGCCGATCCTGCCAGTGGCCCTGGTTCTTTTTATGTTCTTCGGCATCATCAGCCAGCCCTTGTTTGCAAAGGTACAGCAAAAACTTGCGGCGTTAAACACGGTCTTGCAGGAAAATCTTGCGGGCGTAAAAGTGATCAAGGCTTTTACGCGTGAGAAACAACAGCAGGCGAAATTCCGCGCCGCCGCAAATGACACGATGAATCAATCGATCGTGGTCTCGCGTTTTTTTACATTTCTGTTTCCACTTGTTTTTTTGGTTGCAAATCTAGGACAAGCCTCGATCTTATATGTCGGCGGCAAACAGATCATTTTAGGCACGTTGAGCGTTGGCGCATGGCAGGAATTTTCACTCTACCTGATGTATCTATTTTTCCCGATCGCGCAATTGGGATTCATCATCACCCAGCTTGGACAAGCCTCCACCTCCGCTGATCGTATCTTTGAAATTCTTGATGCAAAAAGCGACATTGTCGACAAGCCCAACGCATCGAAACTCCCCGCGCTAAAAGGTGATGTGAAATTTGATAACGTCACTTTCAGATATTTTGGCAGCGGCGAGCCTGTGCTTAAGAATGTTAGCTTTGAAGCCAGGTCTGGCGAAACGATTGCGTTGCTCGGCGCGACCGGTTCGGGCAAGACCAGCATCATCAATTTATTGCCGCGCTTCTATGACCCAACTGAAGGCAAGATCAGCATTGACGGCCATGACCTGCTGGAGATAACCCTAGATTCGCTTCGTTCGCAAATTGGCATCGTGCTTCAGGAAACAACTTTGTTCAGCGGAAGCATCCGTGAAAATATTGCATTCGGCAAGCCGGATGCCTCCCTCGAAGAAATTAAATCAGCGGCGCAATCCGCCGCAGCCCATGATTTTATTATGTCCTTTCCCGATGGGTATGATACACACGTGGGCGAACGCGGCACCACATTAAGCGGCGGACAAAAACAACGCGTGGCCATTGCGCGCGCGCTGCTACTCAACCCGCGCATTCTCATCCTGGATGACTCAACCTCCAGCGTGGATGTCACCACCGAGTCACACATTCAGGAAGCGCTTGAAATTCTTATGAAGGGCCGCACATCCTTTGTCATTGCGCAGCGCATCAGCACCGTGGTCAACGCCGATAAAATTCTCGTGCTTGAAAAAGGTGAGATCGTGGCGCAAGGCAGACACGCCCAATTAATGGAAGAAGAACCGATCTATGCAGAAATCTATAACTCTCAACTTTTACACGAGGAGAATTAACCGATGATGGGTCCAGGCCGTTTTGGCGATTCTCTTAATCGTGAAACCATCAAGCCGCGCAACCTGAGCGAAACGCTCGGCCGCCTCGGTAAATATTTTGGACGCTTTTGGCACATGATCCTGCTGGCAGTTTTCTTTGTCATCATCACCACTTGGACTCAAGTGACCTCCCCCGAATTATCCGGCCAAGCCACGGATTGTTTCCTCGTACCTGCAGTGGCAGGAAGCGCATTCGCAGCTCTCGCCCCCGCTGCTGATTCAGACCAAACAAAAGTTCCTTCCTGTTGGCTGGGTACAACCGAAGATCCCTCCACGCTATCATATTCGCGTCAGATCATCTACAAAGTTTTCCACTCCGGCGGATACGAAGTTCCAGATATTTCTGTTGCAACAACAGATCAACGCATCGGCGCGTTGTCCCGTTTGATCCTGATAATAATTACCATGTATGTCATCGGCTCCATTCTCACGGGTGCAACCTTCTTCTCCATGGCGTGGACAGGTCAGCATGTTCTACGAGAATTGCGTTTGGAAGTGTTCGAGAAACTGCACGCGCTTTCCTTAAGCTATTATGCCGAGCACGAAGCCGGTGACCTGATGAGCCGCATCACCAACGACTCGTCTGCAATTGAACAGGCGTTTTCATTTGCGTTGGTGCAGGTTTTTAGCGGTGGACTCACCCTGATATGGGTGGCATATAACATGCTCACGTCCAGTCCGCCTTTTGCACTGCTGTCATTGGCTGTCGCTCCATTAATGTTTATTACGACGGTCTGGTTTTCAAATCAGGCGCGAAAAGCCTTCCGCAAAAGCCGCGAACAGATCGGCAATGTCAACGCAGAGTTACAGGAAACCATATCATCAGTACGCGAGGTGCAAGCCTTCAACCGCGCAGATGAAAACATCGAGCAGTTTAAGGAAATCAACGCCGCGAATCGCGATGCCAATGTGACCGCCGTGGCGTACACATCCGCTTTAGCGCCCGCACTCGAAGCATTATCCTATCTTGGTCTTGCGATTGTCACGGGCGTAGGCGGTTGGTATCTGCTGACGGGTGATTTGCTTTTCGGCACAACCGTTACGCTGGGATTGGTGATCACCTTCCTGGCCTATGTGCAGCGCTTTAACCAGCCCATTCAGCAGATCGCCGTTTTATGGACGAATATCCAAAATGCGATCGCGGGCGCGGAACGTATCTTCACCATCCTCGATGAAATTCCCGCGGTATTCGACAAACCTAATGCCCAAGTGATGGCTGAGATCAACGGCAAGGTTGAATTCACCGAAGTCTCACACGAATATGAAGATGGCGTACCTGTCTTAAATAAAGTTTCCTTCTCCGCCGAACCTGGGCAAACCATTGCGATCGTCGGTCCGACTGGCGCGGGCAAGACCACCATCATCAACTTACTGCCGCGTTTCTACGATGTGACTCACGGCTCCGTCAAAATTGACGGCGTGGATGTGCGTGATGTCACCGCTGAATCGCTTCGGCGCCAGATCGGCCTCGTGCTTCAGGATACCTTCCTGTTCAGCGCCTCTGTCATGGATAATATCCGCTTCGGCAAACCAGATGCAACAGATGAGGAAGTCTATGCCGCCGCTAAACTTGCCAACGCCGATTCATTCATTGAACGATTGCCGGAAAAATATCTGACCGTACTCGGCGAACGCGGCTCGGGTCTTTCTCAGGGACAGCGGCAGCTGCTTTCGATTGCGCGCGCCGCTCTTGCAGCCCCGCGAATTCTCATTTTGGACGAAGCAACTTCCAGTGTAGACACACGCACCGAGCGTCTCATCCAAAAAGCGTTTGACGCATTGCTCCAAAGCCGCACACGCTGCGCGTTCGTCATCGCACATCGTTTGTCCACCATCCGCAAGGCAGATATGATCCTTGTGCTCAATGCAGGTGAGATCATCGAGCGCGGCAAACACGAGGAACTGCTTAATAAAAAAGGTTTCTATTACGATTTGTACATGAGTCAGTTTAAGAAACAGGAAGAAGTGGCTTTGTAATTAGTGATTGGTAATTGGTAATTGGTAATTGGTGATTAGACATCCGAGTTTTTTGAAAAACTCGGATGTCTTTCTTTGAGATACAATCCCGCCATGCAAATCCTCACAGAAATTCATCGCACCGAAGAGCTCAACATAAATGGCAAAACCATTCACAGAACTGCTGTGCGCGCGATTATTTTGCGCGGAAGGGATTTGCTTATGATCCATTCAACCACAGTCGGTGACTATAAATTTTCAGGCGGCGGTGTGAATGCTGACGAATCACTTGAACTGGCATTGCGCCGTGAGATCAGTGAAGAATGAGGAGCGTGCCTTGTCGAATTTGGGCAAAGCCTCGGTTCTGTCATTGGATATGACAGCCCTGAAGAATTAGATTACGATGTATTCAAGATGACTTCGCATTATTATCTGTGTCAGGTGGAGGATGATTTCGGCGCGCAAAAACTGGATGGATACGAAAAGGATTTGGGCTTCAAACCAGTTTGGATCGATATTGATGATTCAATCTTGGCGAACAGGCTGTTACTGGATTCTGATAAAATCCCTGAATGGTTAAAAAGAGAAATCTTCGTTCTTGAATATATCAGGAAGAATCTTCTCGATAAATAAAAACAGCCCTGCAAAACTCGCGGGACTGTAAGGTGGAAGGTGAAAGAGATCAAGTAACAGAGCCCACACGTAAAGGATATTTTAAAATAAATCTCTTCGCCGCAAGCGGATGGAGTATATTGCACAACCCGAAGAGCCTTACGCCCCGCAGGGGCGAGGTATTACTCCATCCCATAGGGAATAAAGATTGACAACAGTAACGCCTTACGTTATTATATGGTTGATGATTAAAACCTTCGCCAGCAAAGAGGCTGAAAAACTTTTTCTCCGTGAAGCATCCCGTATTTTGCCAACAGATATTCAACGCAAAGCGCGACTTAAGTTGGAAATCCTTGACGCGGCTGAAAAAATTGACGACTTAAAAGTTCCGCCTGGTAACCGATTGGAAAAATTGAGCGGAGACAGGCAGGGCCAACACAGCATTCGAATTAACAACCAATGGCGTATTTGCTTTGTCTGGAAAGCAGGCGATGTATATAACGTGGAAATAGTGGATTATCACTAGAGCCTGTATGCAAAATCGGAAAAGAGGAAAATCGAAGCAAGAGTAATCATGGCAGAGAAATTAGCTGCGCGTTTTTCATAGCGAGTAGCAAT
>JANODZ010000295.1:0-3050 GCA_031412935.1 Anaerolineales bacterium | reverse complement strand
GACACGGAGAACACGAAGGAAGTCAAAACCTTTTATTCAAATTCTCCGAAGCGTCTACCTCACGATCTATTCATAATTCATAATTCATCCTTTCCTCCCATGCACTTCGATGCCTTTGACCGTTATCACGATAAAGAAAGTTTTATTCACCATCTAGACCCGCGCGTTAAGGTGGTGGTGACGATTGTTTTTATCGTCTCGAATGCCTTGCTGCCTGATGGCGCGTGGACGGCATTTGTGTTTGCGTGGCTATTTTTGCTTTTGGCGAATGCGCGCTCACGCCTGGGAATCACTTATTCGATCAAGCGTTCACTGATTGCCCTACCCTTCGCGTTCATCGCGATCACTGTTTTATTTTCCATACCTGGCAAAACACTTTTTACTTTTCAACTTTTTACTTCAACCTTCACCATCACAGATATGGGATTATTGCGCTTCGTAAGCATCCTCATCCGCTCGTGGCTTTCGGTGCAGCTGGCTATCCTGCTGGTGGCGACCACACGTTTCCCAGATTTGATCCATGCATTTGAACATCTGCGCGTGCCTGCAATTCTCACCACCATCATTGCATTTTTATACCGATATTTATTTGTGCTGACGGATGAGGTCCTGCGTCTGCTGCGGGCAAGGGAATCCCGCTCGGCGGGAGCAACAGGCACCCGCGCTGGCGGAGGCGTGTTGTGGCGGGCGAGAGTGGCGGGCAACATGGCGGGTCAACTTTTTTTGCGCAGTTACGAGCGCAGTGACCGCATCTACAACGGGATGTTATCGCGCGGATATGCGGGTCATCTTTATACGATGAATCCACACGAGATGAAATCGCGTGATTATTTTGTAACCGCCTTCGCGATCGCGGTAATATTTATTATTCAAATCATTGGAAGGTTCTAATGCCTCATTCACATCCGTCCACTACTTTTCCTATTCCAATAATTGATGACGATGCACTTTGCGTGCAGGTGCGCGACCTGAATTTTTCATATCCCGATGGACATTCTGCTTTGCATGCTGTTTCACTCAAATTATGTGACGGCGATAAAGTTGCATTGGTGGGACCCAACGGCGCGGGAAAGTCAACCCTGATGCTGCACCTGAATGGGATTCTGGGCGGGCGCGGTGAGGTGGAGATCAGGGGTCAGCGCCTCACCCGTGACAATTTGCCCGCCATCCGCGCCATGGTGGGGCTCGTGTTTCAGAACCCGGATGACCAACTCTTCTCGCCGACAGTTTTCGAGGACGTGGCATTTGGTCCGCTGCATATGGGGCTGCCCGAAGCGGATGTGCGTGTCCGCGTGGATGCCGCGCTCGAAGCCGTGCGTATGTCTTCGTATAAAGACAGGCTCTCCCATCACTTGAGTGTCGGGGAGAAGAAACGGATTGCCATCGCCACCGTGCTTTCGATGAACCCGAGCATTTTGGTTCTGGATGAGCCCTCCGCCGGACTTGATCCGCGCGCCAGAAGGACTTTAATAAATTTATTGCGTGAATTGCCGATCACGATGCTGGTCTCCACGCATGATATGCGGCTGGTGCAGGAATTGTTCCCGCGCACGATCGTGATGGATGAAGGCCGCGTGGTGGCAGATGGATTGACAAGTGAAATTTTGGAAGACGAGAAATTGTTGACGGCGCATGGGCTGGAGAAGCCGTAAAATAAGTTGTCATGCAAAATTAAATCAAAATGCATCCCGCGTAACAGGGATGCATTTTGATTTTGGGTGCAGATCGTGGAGCTACAACCCCGCGGCTTTCTTCAGAGCTGCAGACTTATCAGTCTTTTCCCACGGGAACTCGATATCGTCTCGGCCAAAGTGACCGTAGGCGGCGGTCTTGCGATAGATCGGGCGGCGCAGGTCTAGGTCACGGATGATCGCGCCCGGGCGCAGGTCAAAATATTCGTTGACGAGTGCGGCGATCTTTTCATCCGCAATTTTTGCAGTGCCAAAGGTTTCAACGTTAACCGAAAGCGGGTGAGCCACACCAATGGCGTAAGCTACCTGTACTTCAACACGGTCAGCCAAACCGGCAGCGACAATATTCTTGGCTACATAGCGCGCGGCATACGCGCCGGAACGATCCACTTTCGTTGGGTCTTTCCCGGAGAAGGCGCCGCCGCCATGACGTCCCATACCGCCGTAAGTATCTACTATAATTTTTCGTCCAGTGACTCCCGCATCCCCCATCGGACCACCGATGACGAAGCGGCCGGTCGGGTTGATAAATACCTTTAAGTTTTTATCAACCAGGTTTTTTGGCAAAGTTGGATAGATAATATGTTCGCTGACCAGCTCAACGATCTCAGCGTGTGAGATGTCGGGAGCATGCTGAGTGGAAATAAGAACAGTGTCAATTCGTTTGGGTTTGCCTTGAGAATATTCAACGGTTACCTGACTCTTGCCATCCGGGCGCAGCCATGGGAGTGTGTCGTTTTTGCGGAGTTCGCTTAAGCGGCGGGCTAATTTATGCGCCATATAAATTGGCATCGGCATCAAGGTATCTGTTTCATTGCATGCGAAGCCGAACATCATGCCCTGGTCTCCAGCGCCGACGTGTTCAATATCCTTATCTTTCATCTCGCCGCTTTTGTCTTCCATGGCGTGGTCAACACCCAGGGCAATATCTGCGCTTTGGCTGGCAACCGCTGAAAGTACGGCGCAGGTATTTCCGTCAAAGCCCTTGTCGCTGCTGTCGTAGCCGATCTCATTTACAACTTTGCGTACGAGTTCATCAAAGTTGACATAGGCATTGGTGGTAATTTCACCCAACAGCGCCACGAAACCAGTCTTCACTGCGGTTTCACAAGCGACGCGCGACATGGGATCCTGCTCGAGGCAGGCGTCCAATACTGCATCCGAGATCTGATCGCAAATCTTATCGGGATGTCCTTCTGTTACCGATTCGGATGTAAACATCAGGCTCGTTGAAGACATAAAAGTGTTACTCATTATTTTTGTTTCTCCTTAAGAAAATAAAATCGCCCTCCAGGTTCTGAATGGGCAATTTTGCATGATGCTTAATCTACCCTCTCATCTCCCAGAAATATATCCGTC
>JANODZ010000294.1:0-10554 GCA_031412935.1 Anaerolineales bacterium | reverse complement strand
GTGGATGATACGGGCGTGGAGAAGACGTTGAAAGCGTTTGGAGAAGTTATCAGAAAAGCCTAAACTTGCAGGATGCTTTGGACGCAAAAAAAGCATTATTGATTTCTGTTATAATCTTAAAGAATGTCTGGTTTTTTAATGAAGCAGCTGGGACCCATAACAATAAACACGCAGGCAGGTATACATCAATGCAGAATTTTATTTCCCTCGATCAAATTGATTCAGCCGCACAGGCCGTAAAGAAACAAATCTCCATCCAACCTATGGTGGGGATTATTCTCGGTTCGGGGTTAAACGGGCTGGCTGATTCCGTCCAAAATGCAATTCGGATCCCATATAGCTCCCTGCCTAACTTCCCTGTTTCAACAGTCCTTGGGCATTCAGGCTGCTTTGTCATCGGCGAATTGGAAAGCAAGCCTGTGCTGATCATGCAGGGACGAATCCATTTTTACGAAGGCTACAGCATGGGGCAGGTCACTTTACCTGTGCGTGTAATGCAGCGATTGGGTATCCCGAATCTATTCGTCACAAATGCAGCTGGGGGGGTGCATCCTGATTTCGAACCCGGTGATGTGATGCTGATTACGGATCAACTTAATCTAATGGGTATGACTGGATTGAATCCACTCATTGGACCAAATTTAGACGAATTCGGCACGCGGTTTCCGGATATGAGTCGAGCCTATGATCGTGCCTATTGCGATATCGCGCGCAAGGTCGCAATAGAAAATGAGATAACCTTGCGAGAAGGGGTATATGCCGGTCTGAGTGGACCGACGTTTGAATCTCCGGCAGATTTGCGCTTTTTACGAATGGCAGGGACGGATGCTGTCGGCATGTCTACCGTGCCTGAAGTGATCATCGCACGCCATGGTAATATGCGCGTGCTTGGCCTTTCGGGGATTAGCAATAAGGCAAATTTGGATGGAGCGATGATCACAACCCACGAAGAAGTTATGGAAGCTGGTAAAGTGATCACACCCAAGATTGAAAAGATCATTCGTGGTGTTTTACGAAGTTTATAAATATTATTTACAATGGTGGTTTTTTACAAATTTCTCGCCTCGTATGAGGTATTGATATATTTCCTTTTAGCGATTGGGGGCATGTTTTCCTTTCGCTGGCTGTGGCGTTCATGGCGGGAGACTAGAGTTGCCGTGTATCGGATGGATCGTGAGTTTTCATCCCGTCGGTTTGGGCAGTCTGCTGGAATCTCGATATTGATCACAATCTTATTTTGTGTCGAAATTTTTATGGCAACCTTCATTATTCCAGGACTTCCATCGGATTTCTTTCTCAATACTCCCACAATAGATTTTATCTCAACGCCGACGGGTACGCTTTCACCTGTACTCATGACCCAATTTGCAAATTTGCCTCCACAAATATCCACAGTTAATTCGAGCGGCTGTACTCCCAACCAAATCATGCTTACCTCTCCCAAGCCGGGAGAGGAAGTGAAAGGTAAAATTGTTTTAATCGGTACGGTTAATATTCCGAATTTTGGGTTTTATAAATATGAAGTTGCTGCTCTGGGAAGTGATACCTGGGCAACCATCTCTGCCGGGCGCGAGATTGTCATAGACAGCAAACTTGGCGAGTGGATCACAACCGCCTTAATCCCCGGAGATTATCAATTGAGGCTCGTTGTAACCGATAATCAAGGGCAGGAGTTACAGGCCTGTGTTGTGTCGGTTCGTGTTGTACCCACACAATAATCAATGTGCCGATTACAAAGAAATTCGAATATAAAAGTCTCAGCTGCTAAAACGTACACAAAGGGTATCTTTCGTGCTGCGGCACAGCTTTTGATATAAGATCAAATTAATAAACATGGAAACTATATGTCTGAAATTCAAATTCGTCCTACCATTGCAAACGATCTTGTCCGCCTGATGCGGTTTGATCATTCCACCACCAGTGAAGCGGTTTGGCAATTGGAATTACGCCGGGACACCGGGCAGGTTAGCGCCGTGTTTCGAGAGGTGCGTTTGCCGCGCTCCATTTCAGTTGCCTATCCATATAATGTTTTTGCTCTTGCAGATGATTGGGTCAAAAGGTCCATGATGTTTACAGCATCCATAAGCCAGGAGCCTGTGGGGTATATCAGTTTGATTGAGCGTGGAATAGATAAAGTAGCGTCGGTTACCGATCTCGTAGTGAATTTGCCAGTTCGCCGCCAGGGAATTGGCAGCGCCCTGTTAACTGCCGCCCAGGATTGGGCGACGACCAGATCGCACCGCCGCCTTTTTTTGGAGATGCAGTCCAAGAATCTTTGCGGCATTCGTCTCGCACAAAAATTTGGATACGAATTCTGCGGGTATAATGACCATTATTATCTTACACAAGACGTGGCTTTGTTTTTTACAAAATCATTAAAGTAAATCAAAGGGTACTTGAGACCTCTTATTCTAAATTATTATTGGAAGGGCTTTTATGATTAACGGTTGGATGGAACCACTGTTGGCGGGAATTCAGGTACTCAACCAAATTCTGACGGCAGGAATTGCCATCACGGCGTTTTCGCTATTTCTATATGCGCTTTCTTTTAATTTACGCGATCGAGTGGCACGTTCGTTCGCGATTATTTTGCTCTGCGTCGTGATCGTCTTCACCACTGAAGCATTGCAAGATAAATCGCTGACAACAGGTATGCTCGATCTCCTTTTACGTTTGCAATGGTTTGGTCTTGTTTTTCTTCCAGCAGCATACTTGCATCTTTCAGACGCATTGCTTGTAACTGCCGGCCGCCCCTCCCGCGGACGTCGAAGACTCGCTGTGCGGGGTATGTACTTGGTTTCTGCGATATTCCTTTTACTTCTGGCATTTGGATTCTTGCTCGGCCCACTCGTTCCAAATGGAAAGCCGGCGCCTTATCTTCAGCGCACGATGTGGACGGAAGTATTCACACTGTTCTATGTTATTGCAATGCTTTGGGCGGGTCTGAATTTTTCGCGCGCCTACAGACTTATGCTTACTCGTTCAGGCCGCCGGCGAATGTTATACCTGATGGCTGGCGCTACAGCCCCGGCGCTCGGTTCCTACCCGTATCTTTTATTTGGATATGGTTTTGCTGCCCAGCATGAATTTCTTTTCTGGAGCGTGGCTACTGTAATCAATGTATTGGTTGGCGCATTGGTGATTGTCATGGCTTATTCCGTCGCTTTCTTTGGTGTTTCGTGGCCCGACCGCGTGATCAAAAGCCGTTTGTTCAAATGGATTTTGCGCGGTCCTGTAACCGCCTCAGCCGCACTGGCATTGATGACCATTGTTCGCCGCAGCGGGGAATTACTGGGTTCGCCCTATAACGTCTTCGTGCCACTTATTGTGGTCGTAACAGTTTTATCACTTGAACATGCCATTACCCTCGCCGCACCTCTTTGGGAACGCTGGCTGTTTTTTGGAAGTGATCGTGGCGAATTACAATTGCTTCAAAATTTTGAAGAACGCTTATTAACCCAAAGTGATTTGCAGCAATTTCTAGAGGCGGTGCTTGCTGCAGTTCGCGACCATATGCAATCCCCGGCCGCTTTTGTAGCCGCTTTAGACGATGAGATGCTGTCTCCAATCGTAGTGGCTGGCAATCGCGCCCTGCTCGATCAGGAAAGTTTGACCGAAGCTTTGGAAAAGGTAAATGGGGATGAACGCCGCGAATTCCAATGGGGTAATTTCTGGATATTGCCTTTGCACCATCGCCGCCGAGCGGATATGGATCAGGATGAATTTCCGCCTTTGCTTGGTTTGCTTGGAGTGGCCCGCCGTGAGAACCATCTGATCGAACGCGATCAACGTGACGCCTTGTGGCTTCTTGCTGACCGGGCCGCGCTCGCACTGCAAGATCGTCAACTACAACAACTGGTGCTTCAATCATTGGCTGACCTGCAGCCCCAAGTGGAAATGATCCAGCGCCTGCGTGCGGCTGGGCGGTATGATACACGCGCAAGTTTAATGGCAGAGTCCCTTCCGCAAGAATCTGATCTTGCCAATTGGGTAAAGGACGCGCTTACACATTATTGGGGCGGCCCAAAGCTTACGAATAATCCTTTAATGAAACTTCAAGTTGTGCGTGAACTTGCTGAAAAAGATGGCGGCAATTCAGCGAATGCAATCCGTTCATTGTTGCGTAGCGCGGTGGACCAGGTCAAGCCGAGGGGAGATCGGAAATTTACCACCGAATGGATACTCTACAACATCCTTGAAATGAAATTTATTGAAGGGCGTAAAGTGCGCGACGTTGCTTCACGCCTTGCCATGTCTGAAGCAGATTTGTATCGCAAACAGCGTGTTGCCGTGGAAGCAGTTGCCAAAGCAATCCTTGATATGGAAACAAATCTCAAAGATCCATCAGTACCTTAGCTGAAAAGAGTGCGCTTTCTTGCAGCATATTATAAAAGCCAGCCCTCATTTTGAAAGCAATGAGAATGAAGGAGTTAATAATGGTTGCACAAAAAAATAATCCGGAAAACACGATGCCTCTCCTCGATGAGGGCTGGTGGTTGTCGGTCATGATGGACGAGGGTCGTTTTTTAATTCAAACTTCCCCTCGTTCAACGACAGGGAAGCTTGGGGATTGCCAGGAAGCGACGGGTACCTTGTCGGTAAAGAAACCAAAACCAAATTGGGATCTTGTCAAAGACCTTTACAATCGAGATCAGATCGTTGACCTTGTTGTTAACGGGCATAATCGGGGTGGATTGCTGGTGGAGGGCAATGGGGTATGCGGTTTCGTCCCATTTTCCCATCTTATCGACCAAGCTGGGAAGGTAGACCAGATTGAGCGCGATCATATTCTCGAGTCATATACCGGCCGCTTACTGCATTTGAAGGTGATTGAATGTATGCCTGAAGAAGAACGCGTTGTTTTTTCTGAGCGTGCTGCGCAATCGGAAACAGGCAAACGAGCAGAAATATTTAATGCGTTGAATCCCGGTCAAAATGTCAAAGGGGTGGTTACGAATGTAACTGATTTTGGGGTTTTCGTTGATCTGGGCGGGGTCGAAGGTTTAATTCACATTTCTGAATTATCGTGGGGGCGTGTCTCACATCCAAGTCAAATTGTGAAAATAGGCAGTATTATTGAGGTGCAAGTGCTAGACCTTACGCCGCAACGATGCCGCGTGGCTTTAAGCCTTAAACGCCTGCTTCCGAATCCGTGGGCAAATGCCTCGGCTGAATTTCCAGAAGGATCGATTAAATCTGCCATCATCACTAGTGTGCTTTCCTTTGGCGCATTCGCGCGTTTGGAGGCCGGTGTTGAAGGACTCATCCATGCTTCTGAGATCCCACAGGCGGAGGACTTGCCTTTGAAAGAAATCCTGTCCGAAGGACAAAATGTGAGTGTGCGTGTTTTGCATTTGGATAAGGTTCATCAACGCATGGGACTCAGCCTGAGGATACGCGGAGCATAACTCGTATGACTGAATCCCCCCGTCCGCGTAAAAAACAATACGCACAAGCCGAAGCGCCGCCCCCCCTTTTGCGAGATGATTGGCTTGAAAGGCTTGCTCGATTAAATCTGCATTTTGGCCGTTTTTTGCGCGACGCCATCGGTGTAATTTTGATTGCCTTTGCATTGATGTGCCTGTTTGCAATATTTGGTTTTATAAATGAACAATCAGATCAAATCAACCAAGGGGTGATTCTTCTTGCGATCGCAAACAGGTTGTCGACCTGGTTTGGATGGGGGAGTCTGCTCGTTATATTTGGAATTGGTTATTTCGGATTTTTTCTATTAAGCCGTGATGGGCGCGAAGTGCATTGGGGGCGTCTCATCTCCCTTGAACTTGCAGCTCTTTTTACCCTGGGCTTGCTCGCTGTTTTCGGAGGCAATGACATCCTGCGTGCGGAATCTGGCAGGGATGGCGGCCGCCTCGGCTGGGGTCTTGCCACTTTGGCATGGCAGTTAATGAGTCCCATTGGCGGCACGTTTGTCATCCTGATACTCTGGCTGTTAACGGTTATGACGGGTTTTGGCTTATGGTCGAAATTGGAAAACTGGTTGTTACACTTGGCTGGCGAGGCTCCGCCAATGGATGTAGCAGCTTCAATGCCGGCCAGTGCGGGAGTAAAGCAAAGCCAACCTTTATTTAATAAATCCGGTTCACCCGCTTCGCGAAAGAAACCCCAACCCTTACCGCCTGAATTTCAGACCTCTTTTAAAACAGAGAATAAGAGAAACGAGAAACCTACAAAATCGCTCATACGCGGCGAAGACCTTCCCCCACTACAAATCCTACTCGCTGAAACAGCTGTCCGTGCGGATGAGCGTACTATAAATCAAACAGCGGGTCTCATCATGAAAACTCTTGACGACTTTGGTATTCCTGCCACTGTCATCGGCTATCGTGTGGGTCCATCAGTTACACAATTTGCTGTACAACCCGGATTTATCAAAAAACCCGGCTCAGAAGAAGAAGACTCGCAGCAAATGAAAGTACGTGTCGCGCAGATCGCTTCACTGGAAAAAGATATCGCGCTTGCATTATCTGCCCAGCGCTTGCGTATTGAAGCGCCGGTACCTGGTAAACCGTATGTTGGCATCGAAGTGCCCAATACACATAGCTCGGTTGTCCGATTAAAAACCCTGCTTGAATCAGACTCCTTTAATAAAGCAGGCGCTCCGCTTACCATCGCCATTGGACGCGACGTTTCGGGGAATCCGCTGATTGCGGATCTATCCCGCATGCCGCATCTGCTCATCGCAGGCGCAACGGGTTCTGGTAAATCAGTCTGTATCACATCCATTGCTGCGTGTCTCGCCATGAACAATACACCCGAAGACCTGCGCCTGGTAATGATCGATTCGAAAATGGTGGAGCTGATCCGTTTTAATGGCTTGCCGCATTTGTACGGTAAAGTGGAGACCAATATTGAACGCATCCTCGGCGTCCTGCGCTGGGTGGTTGTTGAAATGGAACATCGCTATCGTCTGCTTGAAAGTGCGCATGCCCGCGATCTGGAAGCGTACAATCGCAAGGTCACGCGCAAAGATGAAGGCAAAGCTCTGCCGCGCATTGTTGTTTTAATTGACGAACTTGCCGACCTGATGATGTCTGCTCCAGATGTAACCGAGCACAACCTGGTTCGTCTCGCGCAGATGGCACGCGCCACAGGGATACATCTCGTTGTTGCAACCCAGCGCCCGTCTACGGATGTGGTGACTGGTTTGATAAAAGCAAATTTTCCGGCGCGTTTGGCTTTTGCGGTGGCGTCAGGAATCGATAGCCGCGTTATTTTGGATTATACAGGCGCGGAGTCTTTGCTGGGCCGCGGTGACTTGCTTTTTCTCAATCCCGAAGTCGGCAATCCTGTGCGCGCGCAAGGTGTAATGATCACAGACATGGAAATCGAGCGCATTATTTCTCATTGGCAAAAGAATAGCGATGCAAGCGATGAAGCCCCGCCGTGGGAAAAACTGTTACAGGAGCCCGCTGAGAACGAAGATGATGGTTTGATCGAACAGGCCATCTCCATTGTGCGTTCAAGCCAGCGCGCCTCTGCTTCATTATTACAACGCCGCTTAAGAGTGGGGTATCCACGTGCCGCGCGATTGCTTGACCAGCTTGAAGAAATGGGAGTTGTGGGTCCCTCTCAAGGCGGAGGTAAGGAACGGGATGTGCTGATCAGCGAAGAGGAATTGATGGATGAGAAAAAAAAGGGCGACTAAATTCGCAGGCAATGCATACAGAGCCAAATTTCGTCGGCTAGTTCACCAAGTTGACTTCGCAGATGTTTATGTAAATTTAATCGCCTACTAAAGGATTAAGTACCCAAGCCATGAATTCTAAACCTACATTTTCGGATAAATTACGTCTGGTATTTAAAGGCATTTTAGACCCAACTGGAGCGTTCTTGAATCGACTCGGTTTAACGCCTAATGTAATTACCTTACTGGGTCTGGCAGGCACAACTGTGGGCGCCTATCTTATTTCGCAAGGCAAAATGACAGCGGGTGGGATTGTTCTCTTAATCTCTGTTCTCGTGGATGTGTTGGATGGAACCATGGCAAGGCTGCGGGGCGAATCCAGTGATTTTGGCGGGTTTGTAGACTCGGTCAGTGATCGCTATGCGGAACTCATTACTTTCGGCGGACTCTTATATTTTTTCCTTTCACAAGAAAACTATCCCGGAATGATGATTACTTTTCTTGCGGCTTCCGGTTCAATCCTTGTTTCATATGTGAAAGCTCGCGCGGAGGGTTTGGGCTTCACAGCCAATGTAGGTATCTTAACCCGCGTGGAACGTTATATAGTATTAATTCCCTCTTTAATTTTTAATCAACCCTTTCTTGCAGTTGCATTGATCGCTGTCCTTGGAAACGTCACGGCGCTCCAACGCATATTCCACGTCCGCGTGCAGGGACATGAACGCATGAGAAAAGCCAGGGAAAACAAAGAGATTCTGCATTAACATGACCGAAGGTCTTTCGCTCGGTCCATTACTTTTACGCTGGAACGGTCTCCTGCTTGTCGTCGGGATTGTAGCGGGCGCCATGCTTGCCACGCGCGAAGCAAAAAGGCGTGACTATGAACCTGAGATTGTTTATCATCTTTTTTTACCGCTGACGGTATGGGGATTGATCGGCGCACGGCTTTGGCATATTTTCACCCCGCCTCTTTCTTCGATTGAGCTGGGTCTGACAACCAGGTATTATCTCTCCCATCCAGTGGATATAGGAACGGTCTGGATTGGCGGTTTTGGGTTTCCAGGCGTGTTGATCGGTGGTTCGATTGCTTTATTGTTTTTTGCGCGCATGAATGAGTTAAGTTTTTGGGAACTAACGGATATTCTTGCCCCCGGACTTGCTCTCGCTCAAGCCATTAGCCGGCTGGGGAATTTTTTCAATCAGGAACTATACGGCTTGCCGACGAATATGCCCTGGAAAATTTTTATTGATCCGGCCTATCGCTTAAGCGGATATGAATCGGTGAATTTTTATCATCCCTTATTTGCCTACGAAATGATCTTGAACATTCTAAATTTGATCATCTTATTGCGGCTTGCAAGTCATTTTAATGGAATACTCAAAGATGGAGATATTTTTCTCGCGTATCTTGTTGTTTACTCCCTTATTCGGTTTTTACTCGAATTCCTGCGCCTTGATATTGCACTTGTTAACCATGTTAATATTAATCAGGTCTTTTTTGCGATTATATTTGTTTGTGTGGGGGCTGGTTTATTCTTGCGCCATCGTACCATCCATAATTTGTAAGGTATCTGTGAAGAGGAATATCGCACAGTGGGGAATACAATAGAACCTATTATCTTTCCGAAACCTAATCCCTAATTACCTGACAAGGAATAAAATGATAGAAACACACGAATTAACCAAACAATTCCATGATTTTTTAGCCGTGGATGAAGTTAACTTATCTGTGGATGCCGGCCAAATTTTAGCAATTTTAGGACAGAACGGCGCCGGCAAGACCACAACCGTGCGCATGTTGACTGGATTATTGAACCCCACACGCGGCTGGGCAAGAGTGGCGGGTTTTGACGTTGTCAAAAATGGACATGCTGTCCGTTCTTCCGTAGGCGTATTAACAGAACAACACGGCTTGTACATACGCATGACCGCGCTTGAATATCTGGATTTTTTCGGACAGGTTTACGGTCTTTCAGCATCCACGCGCAAATCACGCAGCGACTATTTACTTCAATACTTTGGTCTTTCTGAAGCCGCGCGCCGCCGCATTGGCGAATACTCAAAAGGGATGCGCCAAAAATTGGCATTAGCTCGCGCCATGATGCATGACCCCGCGGTGCTTTTATTGGATGAACCCACCTCAGCCATGGACCCCGAATCAGCCCGCTTGGTGAGAGATGAAATCGCACGCCTGAAATCGTCACAGCGCACGATCGTGATCTGCTCACACAATCTCACAGAAGTGGAGTCGTTGGCTGATCAGATCGCCATTATTTACCGCGGAAAAATTTTATTACAAGGCACGCTGGAAGAGTTAAAGAAAAATGTGCTTGGTGATTCAGAGTATACAATAAGATTTTCAGAAACATGGGATTCAAATGGGTTGGAATTTCCCAAAGATGTGGAATTACTCTCTCGGACGGCGACCAGTTTGAATATCCGCGTGCGGCGGCCGCAAGAGTCAAATCCGCTGATATTAAAGGGCTTGTCTGCTATGTCTGCGCCCATAATGGCTTTCCAGGAACAGCCGCGGACACTTGAACAGGTTTATCTTAAAGTGATGGTGCAGGCAAAAGGACGCGAAAATGTTCAATAAACTTAACATGGTTTGGCTTCTGGCAAAGCGTGAACTCAAGGATCAACTCCGCGATTGGCGGGTGCTGACGCCGATGATCATTCTTATCGTCTGTTTTCCAATTATCAGTAATGAATTCGCCAAACAAGCTGTGGATTTCTTAAATCAATACGATGCAAATTTAATCATCGACCGCCTCGTCCCGGTCTCGATTTTGATCATTGGCTTTTTTCCAATCACAATCTCGCTGGTGGTTGCTTTGGAATCATTTGTGGGTGAAAAAGAACGCGGCACAATTGAACCCCTCTTGAGCGCTCCATTGGATAATTGGCAG
>JANODZ010000293.1:0-3033 GCA_031412935.1 Anaerolineales bacterium | reverse complement strand
GCCAATGTTCATGACCTCGCTGATAGATAAAGTGCGAACCGCACCAGTGGCAACCCTCGGCTGGGGATTGGTGGCTTACGCGGCATTTTTCTTTATGCTGCTCGTCATCCTCGTGGCAATTCTCGCAGGCGGATTGGGCTTCGGCGCACTGACCCTCGGCGGCTTGAGCGGCACGATCATCTCGGTCGGCATCCTGACCCTCCTTGCGTTGATCATCGGATTTGTCCTTGTCAACGTCTTTCTTACCAAGATCATCGTGGCTTGGTTAAGCGGCAAGTTAATTCTCTCCCGCATTAACCCGCCATTGGCGGAACATAAAGTTTGGCCGCTCGTGATTGGTGCGTCTTTGATCGCCCTCTTGATGGCAATACCAATTGTCGGCTGGGTGTTCGGCCTGCTCATTATGTTCATCGGCCTCGGCGCTCTTTGGATCTGGGGACGGGACACCTGGCAAACACGCAAAACTTTGCAAACGTAGGTTAGGCTTGCAGCCTGACACCTTTGCCGCAAAGCAGTAACAACGGAACGTCCCGCTACAAGCGCGACCTACATTAAATATAATAAAAGACCGAGGAGGACAATCCCCGGTCTTTTATTATGACAATTCTAGTATAATTTCAGCCATGTTAACCCCGCAACAAATAGAAATCAAACTCGACCGCATTCTTTTAAAGGTCCAAAAACCCGGCCGCTATGTGGGCGGTGAGCTCAACAGCACGATCAAAGATTGGGACAAGGTTCAAACGCGGGTGGCTTTTGTATTCCCGGATATTTACGATATTGGCATTTCTAATGTCGGGATAAAGATCCTGTATGATCAGGTGAATCAGCGTGACGACTCGCTCGCTGAACGCGCTTATGCGCCCTGGGTGGATATGGAAGCGCTGATGCGTGAACATGAGATTCCACTTTACACGCTCGAATCAAAACGACCCCTGGCCTGCTTCGACCTAATCGGCTTTACCCTGCCTTACGAGACTCTCTACACAAACACCCTCAACATTCTCGACCTGGCGGGCATTCCCATCCGTTCGGCAGATCGTGACGAAACCCACCCGATCATCATCGCCGGCGGGCATTCCGCCACCAACCCTGAACCCATGCACGCTTTCATCGACGCATTCGTGATCGGCGAAGGGGAAGAAGTGATTCACGATATTATCAATACGATACAAGCGTTCAGACGTTTAAACTTTCAAACGTTTAAACGTTACGACTTGCTGGTTGCGCTTGCACAAATCCCCGGCGTGTATGTTCCTCGATTTTACGAAACCTCCTATCTCGAGGATGGAACCGTAGCCTGCACCCAGCCGATCATTCCCGAAGCGCCCAAGTTGGTGAATAAACGTATCGTAGGCAAGTTACCTCCGCCGCCGATTAAATTCATCGTGCCTAATATTGAGGTCGTTCATAACCGTGTTTCAGTGGAGATCATGCGCGGGTGCACACGCGGATGTAGATTCTGTCAGGCGGGCATGATCACTCGTCCCGTTAGAGAAAGAAGCGTGCAAGAGGTGGTGGACGCCGCAGACGAAGCCATCCGCTCGACAGGGTTTGAAGAACTGGCATTGATGTCGTTATCATCGTCCGATTACACCTACGTCAACGAACTGGTGGATGCGATCAGCAAACGATTTGAGGGACGCAAACTGACGGTTTCCCTGCCCTCCCTGCGCATTGAATCGGTTTCAGTCGACTTGATGGATAAATTAAAACAGCATCGCTCCGGTGGATTCACACTCGCGCCCGAGGCTGCCAGCGAACGCATGCGCCGCATCATCAATAAATTCATCCCCGATGAAGAGATCATCAACACCACACGCGATATTTTTACCCGCGGCTGGACGACGATCAAGCTGTATTTTATGATCGGGCATCCCAGCGAAACCATTGAAGATGTGCAGGCAATCGTTGATCTTTGCAAACGCGTGATCGATGAAGGACGCAAAGCGGCGGGCTGGAAGGTTAAGTTAAATGTGGGCGTAAGTAATTTTGTGCCAAAGCCTCAAACTCCATTTCAGTGGGTGGCGTGCGACACAAGAGAAAATATTCTGGAAAAACAGGCCTTGCTCAAGCGTCAATTGCTTAAAGATAAAAACATCAAGTTAAGCTGGACAAAACCAGAAGACACTTTACTCGAAGCCTGGCTGACACGCGGCGACCGCAGAATGGCCGAAGTCATTTACAGTGCCTGGAAGAAAGGCGCAAAATTCGACGCCTGGGGCGATGAACTCAATATACAAAAGACGTGGCTGCCTGCCTTTGAAGAACAAGGACTCGACCCCGCATTCAACACGCACCGCCAACGTCGCACAGATGAGGTCTTTCCATGGGAACACATCACCGCCGCATTGCGTAAAAATTTCCTGTTTCAAGATTTCCGTCAGTCACTTGAGGGACAGATCCGCGTGGATTGCCGTTTGAATTGTTTTGCCTGCGGCATCCTGCCGACCTTCGCCAATCTGCGGCGCGAGAACCCGGGCGAAGGCTGGAAATGCCCGGATGTGAAATCGCCTGCCCAGAAGATAATAAATATTGAATTGCCTGTCGCCGGTGATTAATCATCAGTGGATAAATCCTGTGGATAAAATCACCTTTCTTCCCCGCTTACAGCGTGAACGCGACAAATTTGAAAACATTCTTAATCAAGTTGGTTTCGCGCGCCAGTTGACCATGACCGGTGTATTCGGCAGTTTTTCCATCAAAGATATGCTGGCGGATATTCTCACCCGCGAGCAATTCATCGCAGACCGTTTGAGTGAAGTTCTGCATCATGAAACTTATTCACCCTGCACATCGCATTCGACGCTTGAGAATTTTCAACTTAATTACGGCTATCCCGATTATGAATCCCCGCTCATCAAAAAAGAAGACCCCAATCATCTTGTGATCTATAAACATAAGAACATCGGGGTGGATGATATCGTCGAGCAGGAACTTGCGGCTTACATGAACATTGTTAGCGCGCTTGAAAAGCTAACCCATGAACAGTGTCTCGACCATGATCTTTTCCACCGTGTTGCAGAACATACC
>JANODZ010000292.1:0-9180 GCA_031412935.1 Anaerolineales bacterium | reverse complement strand
GCGCGTGAAACTGTCAGCCAGATGAATGCCGGGGGGACTGAATCAGTTTCAACGTCTACGCGTGATGCGCTGACTTTGAGAGTCAAAAAAGGGCAGACGATTCAATCCGTTGTCGATCAGGCGCTGCCAGGAGATACCATCGAAGTGCCATACGGAATTTACAATGAACACGTTGTTATTGATATTAGCGATGTGAAATTCCTTGGCATTCCAAACGAAGCAGGCGCCTGGCCTGTGATCGAAGGCGAAGGCAAAGGCTTTGACGGAGTGATCGCCTCGGGTAATAATTTTGAAATGGCATTCTTCGCTGTGAAAAATTTTACGAGTAATGGCGTTTTGATCGAAGGCGCGAAAAATATTTACCTGCACGATATGTATATTGAAAATACAGGCGTGTATGGCGTCTACCCTGTGCGCTGTACGGATGTCTTGATCGAACGGATCGAAGGCACGTTGATGAACGACGCCGCGATCTATGCGGGCAAATCTGAAAATGTTGTCATTCGCGATACGCTGACGTATGGAAATGTGATCGGCATTGAATTGGAAAACACGGTCAACGGTGAAGTGTACAACAACGTGGCACACGATAACACGATCGGCATCTTTATTGACCTGTTGCCGCAGCTGCCTTCCAAGGTTTCATTAAACACAAAGGTTCACGACAATATCAGCGAAAATAATAATGGCACTAATTTTGGCAAGCCTGGCACCGCGGTTGCGCTCATACCGCCGGGTACGGGCATGCTCATCCTCGCAGCAGACCATGTTGAAGTGTATGATAATATCATCCGCGGAAATAAATCCGCGGGCCTCGCGATCTTCAATTTATCTATCGGTTTTTCAGCGGAAGAAATTGACGTGGGCCCAAACCCCGAACACAATTATGCCCACGATAATATATACGAGAACAATGGCTATGATGCCGACCCTTTTGTAAAAGACATGCTCGGCCAAGGCTTCGATATTATCTGGGATGGCACAGGCGCGGATAATCGCTTCGATGAACCAAACGCAAAGACATCCTTCCCGCCCGTTTTGCCTTCGAAGAATTTGCCTTCTCCGTTATACAACTTATATTGGCGCGTGTTGAATTTTGCGGTTGGGTTGGTTTCGTAAAAATTTGTAGGGGCGGGGTAACCCCGCCCCTACAATAAATTAATGGGGTCAATTTCAATGCGCCAATCGATTAATTTAATATCGCGCAGCAACGAAACTGGATCTGGTCCGCGCACGATAATTTGCCAGCGATAAACGCCATCCACTTTTGAATAAAAGGATGGGACGGGTCCGATCAATTCAGTTTGATGACGAGCCTGCGCTTCGATCTTAACCTTGAGCCTGTCCGCTGTTTTCTGCGACTCTACCTGCGCTTTGGCAGGGTCTGCATGACGATATTCCAGCCGCGCCAGCCGCGCGTAAGGTGGATAACCCAACTGTTTGCGATACTCCAACTCGCGTTCATAAAAACCGTTGACATCATGTTTCGCAGCGAATTGAATGGCGTAATGCTCAGGCATAAATGTTTGCAAGATCACTTTACCGCCCAGAGCAGACCTGCCTGCGCGCCCCGCAACCTGCGTGAGTGTTTGAAAAACTTTTTCACTCGCAAAAGGGTCGGGCAGATTTAAGCCTACATCTGCAAGGACAATTCCAACGAGAGTTACCAGCGGCAGATCGAGTCCTTTGGCGAGCATTTGTGTACCCACCAGCACATCCGCTTGATGATTTGCAAAATGCGTCAGGATGATTTCGTGCGAGTCTTTTTGGCGCGTCGTGTCCCAATCCCAACGCAAGGTGCGGACATTTGGGAACATAGCTTGCACATCGGCTTCCACTTTTTCGCTGCCCAATCCATATTCGCGGATCTGATCGCCGCTGCATTGAGGGCAATTCTTTGGTCTTTGGCGGGTATATCCGCAATGGTGACATAACAAGGTTGAAGGTCGCATGTTGAAAGTTGAATCTTGAACCTTCAACTTTGAACCTTCAACATGTAAGGTCAGCGGCGTTTCACAATTAGGGCATTTCAACACATGTCCGCAGTCACGGCAAAAGATATAAGTGGCAGTGCCGCGGCGGTTGAGAAAGAGAATGGCTTGCTCGCCGCGTGAAATGGTTTCAGCAAGAGACTCAGCCAACGCCCGCGATAAGATTCCGCGATTGCCTGTTTTGAGCTCTGCGCGCATGTCTACGATTTGCACGGGCGGAAGCCCCGTTTCGACAATGCGGCGCGGCAAAACCAATTTTGTGATCTTATTATTTTCTGCGTTATATCTTTGTTCAATCGTTGGCGTGGCTGAGCCCAATATGCAGACTGCCCCGCATAAACGAGCGTATGCCTGTGCCGCCGTCACTGCATGGTATGCAGGCAAAATTTCAGATTGATAATAAGAACCATCATGGCATTCATCCACAGCGATCAAGCCGATGTTTGGCAGCGGCGTGAATAATGCAGAGCGCGCACCGATGATGACTTTTAATTTTCCTGAACGCGCGCGCCGCCACGTATCGTATCTTTCGCCTTCCGATAATTTTGAATGGACCAATCCCACCTGCCCGGGGAAACGCGAGAGAAAACGTCGCACGGCTTGCGGAGTCAACGCGATCTCGGGCACGAGGATGATCGCTTGCCTGCCGCGTTTGATGGTCTCTTCTGCGGCGCGTAAATAAATTTCGGTTTTGCCTGAGCCGGTAATTCCATGTAAAAGAAACGTTGAATGTTGAACGTTGAAGGTTATTGCCTGATTAATTTCATTAAACGCGAAAGTTTGTTCGGGGGTGAGTTGGAGGGTTTGTGGAGTTGGTTCCCTGTTGATCTGTCTGCCGATATTTTCCAATGGGTCACGAAAAATTTCACTTTCAAATAAGCGGATCAAGCCGCGCTCTTCGAGTTCCTGCAAATCGGCGAGTTTGCAGCCTGTTTCGGCATAGACCCATGAAAGATTGATCGCATCCGGTTGTTGGATTAAGAATCGCAATGCGGCTTGACGACGAGCCAGCGTTTGCTTTGTGCCGAGGTTTGGCATCTCCGCTTGCGCTTCTTCGGGCGGGACTGATAGCTGGGCAACGCGCAGGAACTTTGGTCTCACCCGCGCAGGGGGCAGAACATGCTTCGATGAGAGGATTCCTTTTTTGACAAGAACCTGCGCAGTCCTGCGCCAATCTATTTTTGCGAAATGTGAGGCGATTTGACGGCCGCGCAGAGGACCGCGTTCCTTTAATAAATTGAGCAGCCGCGTTGCAATTTTTGAAGTGCTATCTTCGTAATTTGTATTTCGTAATTCGTAGCTTATATCTGCTTGTTGAGAAAGTCCCACTGGCAGCATAAGACTGACAATGGATGCGAGCGGATTCAGCGTAGAGTCTGCCAAAAGGAGCGCCAGGGCAAGCTGGGGCGGAGTCAGAACGGGTGCAGGGTCGAGCAGATCAATGATTGGTTTGGGATTCTCTACCGAGGGAGAGTCAAGTAGTTGTACGATAATGCCTTGCACCGTTTGATTTCCAAATGGAACCGTGACCAGACAGCCGGCCTGGATTTGAGTTATGAGCTCAAGGGGAATCAAATAATCGAAGAGACCTGTGAGGGTGGGAACGTTGACGGCGATGCGGGCAAACATAAAGTGATTATATCTTCTTCAGGACAACCGCCGCGCCGTAGCCAACGACGGAGGAATAATCTTTAGTGACATCGCCTGAGGTTGCATATTTTAGAATTTGTACTTTATCTGCGCCGAGTTTGCGCGCCGCCCAGAGCATGGAGGCGACGGCGGCATGTCCGCAGGCAAATCCATTGCGCGTCTGTTCGGCTTCAAAAATGGAGTCGGGATCAAGTGATTCAAATCGTTTAAGCATTTCAGAATCAAGTATTTTTGCGGTTTCCTGATCGTAGAAGTGCGAGAGGTCTGTGGAGGCAACGATGAGAATTTTTTTATTTTTAAGGATTTGTGCGAGTGCGTCGCCAAGTCTTTGTGCAACCTGCGGATCTTGTGCGCGGAGCATGATGGGTAAAAGTTTAAACTCATTTTTTAACGCACGCTGTAAAAACGGGAGTTCGATTTCAAGCGAGTGCTCTTTATCATTTGAAATGGGTGTGATCGGAATATCAAGTTTGGATTGTAATTTTGCGAGCGCGCCGCGATCTACTTCAATATTTCCCAGCGGCGTGGAGTAAGCCTGATGTGCCGTGGTAAGGATTGAATGCTGTGAGTGATTATGATACGGGGAGAGGATAACAACAAGGTCAAACTGAAGATTTCGAAGGGTTGCAAAAGCATGGCCTGCAACATGGCCGGAGTAGCGATACCCCGCATGCGGAGAAATGATAGCAATGATATTTCCGTTCAGTTGCGGCGGCTGGGCGCCATTAAGAAAAGAATCAATGTTCGATGCAAGGGCTGTGGGGCTGGCTTCGTACCATATGCCGGCAATCGGGGAGGGGCGAAGATCGAGCATAAAATTATTCTAGCATAAAAAGAGACTGGGAAACCCAGTCTCTTTTTATGCTATCGTTAGAGAGTGTTTCTTAAAGGCTTTTTACCACAGTGACCACGAAGATCACGGAGAAAAACCCTTCAAAAGTCTCTGTGGACTCTGTGCCCTCTGTGGTAAAAGTTCTTATTTTGCGTAACAAGCATACTTAAGAAACAGTCTCTTAGGATTACTGCCCGCTTTGTTTCTGGTAGGTATTTATTGCGTTATCCACAATATCCAATATAGCCTGATCTGTACCGTTTCCCCAATCCACGGTCCACATAAGAAAAGTTCTTGTTTCCCTAACTTCGAACCAACTTATGCCCGAGTAATCGCCGGCGCTTGAACTCCAATCAAAGCGCGTACTGCCGTCCTCCGCGGTGGAGGTTTTTGATATTCTTATATCGCCTTCCTTTCCGGTTGAACTGTAATAGGTGTTCAATAGATCAAGGGCAACTCCCGTGCTGGTAGTTCCGTCAAAATTAAATCCTTGCGAACGCCCGGAGATACCTTCTATCACCGCACTGCCATCCGGGGATGTCCAGGTATCTGAAAACATATTAACATCTGAATAAATAGTATTACCCAAATCCTGGCTTTCATATGACCAGTCGGCCGGAATATCAAAAATATATAGCTTGTTTTGATCTTCAACTGTTATAACATCTGAATTATTTGATGAAGGTTGCGAGGTATTGGTGGTTGGAGCAGGCTGGTCCGTGGCTGCGGGGGCTATTTGCGTCGGTAGGGTAGTGCCGCTGCAAACGCAGGCTGCTGCCACCAGCAAAACAACAAAGGCAAACAACATTCGATATTGTGATCTCATGGCTAATTCTCCTATTAATATTATCAGTGTGGATTTTCAGCATGAGGATACACCATTAATAATAATAAATAAAGGTACAAAAGTTATATTAACAAATACATTCAGTAATTATATGAGGTTCGGAAGCCCTGCAGCAAAAACGATAAATGAAAAATTTTGCACTCCATTATATATTTCCCAAAACCTGGCGCGTCGCATTAAAAGCCAAAGGCGGCAATGCATCCCGCGCAAACCACTCGACCGCATCCGCATCATCGGCAGGAGATAATTCACCGCTGCTGAGCTCGGCACGATAGACAATAATAAAATCCGCGCCGCGCTCATGCTCACGACCCGCGATCACATCCAACACCCGCGTGACATGCACACTTAACCCGGTTTCTTCAAAACATTCACGCGCCGCCGCATGGGCAGGATCTTCACCCCCGTTAACGAAGCCGGCCGGCAGAGTCCACAATCCGCGAAAAGGTTCGTTCGCACGCCGCACCAGCAAAACGCGGCCGTCCTGTTCAACAAGGACAGCCGCGGCCACTTTCGGATCTATAAAATAAATCCACCCGCATTGCGGGCAGACCGGGCGCGCCATACCAAATTTATTTTCGTGCGTGACTTGCGCGCCACAACGCGGGCAAAATTTGATTTGACTATCTCTAGCCAAGTATTAACTCCATTTTTTCTTTGCGCTTCGGCTCATCACAAAAGCGAACAATGCGCTGACCAAAGCGATCATTAACAAACCAATTTGCCAGACGACAGGAACAACCGCTTCGCTCTTAACCGCTGGCTGGTCTTGCAATGCTGATTCATTTCCCGAGTCTTTGGGCATAACCGCCGCAACAGTTGGAGTCCCAGCGTTACGCGCAGAATCCGCACTCGTGGACGGAAGCGCATTAGTTGGCGCAGCCGCGAATTCGATCGAAGGGGCTTCAGCCACAACTACTTCGGTGACGACGGATTCTGGAACATCGCCACTGCAACCCCCATCACATCCACCGCCTGAACCATAATTCCCTTGAGCAAGCGGTGCGGGTGCGGACGCGCCAAAACTTACCCGCGGCATGACCGTATTGGCAGCAAAGGTAAGCATTAATAGAAATGCAGCCAATGCAGACGAAAAACGAAAGACAGAATATGTACGCGGCAAGGGCGGTTTGAGTCCCACCATTTGACGGGTCAATGTAAAGTTGCGCGGAGCTTTGCGGGCAGGCAGTTTGCGGAGAATGCCCCGCGCGGCGCGAATGTCATTGTAAGCAGAAGCAAGCTTCGGGTCGGAAGAGAGGCGGGATTCCACACGCGCAGATTCAGATGGGCTGAGTTGTCCATCCAAATAAGAGGAGAGTTGTTCAATATCCCGGAAATTATTCATAAGTTACTTTCTTCTTCCAGACGAAAAGATGAAGGTAAAAGTTCCTCAAAGCCGCGCAGGCATTCGCGCAATCGCAAACGTGCGCGCGCCAAACGGCTCTTGATCGTGCCCAATGGAACGCGCACGGAGATTGCCACTTCGCTATAATCCATCCCTTGAATATCGGCCAGCACCACGACGGTGCGAAAATCTGTGGGCAGCGCATCGAGGCAATGCTGAATGGCGTGTTCGAGTTCGTCTGCTTCGAATTTTTCTGCGGGAGTCATATTGGGGTCAGCCAGCCAGCGTGGAGAGTCCATCTCTTCACCATCAGCGCTTTCTGGTTCAAGTGGAGTGGTGGGGCGTCTTTTTTGACGGCGGAACTCATCATAACAAGCATTGGTGACCGTACGCATCAGCCATGCTTTAAACGAGCCGCCGCGAAACGAGTTGATGCTGCGAAACGCGGAGATGAATGCTTCCTGCGATGCATCTGCGGCGAGGTCTTCATCACCGAGAATGCGAAGGGCGGTGTGAAAGACCATATCCTGATAATGTAAGATGAGGGTATTGAATGAATCCAGGTCGCCATGTTGAGCTGTCTGAATAAGGGCTGTTTCGTCCATGGATGTTATTTTACCCGCTAATCCATTTTATTGCCCGCGCCTTGTAGAATTAATAAATCAGCGGCTTAAGATGAGTTTCGTCTTGCAACAAATAGATAAAGCGCACGCCAGGCCAACATACCCAGCGCGTTACTCCCGCCAAGGATGAGCGCAAAAAGAGGTTGCGCGGCGCTATGTAATAAAACTGCGCGCAAAATAACTGCCAGCGGTGCGGCGAGAAACATGGCGAGCAAAATACGCCAAAGCAGTTTGGGATTTGCAATCACCTGTTCATCAAACAAACCCAGCCACGGGGCGATGAGAAACCAACTGATCAATACAGGAAAAAAAGTTGTTCCCATGCGCGGGATGTAGGAAAAATCAGTTTCAGCGTGAGTTGCAAAACCGATGAATGTCAGAATGGCAATCGCGAGAATGTCGCCGAGGATAGGCATTGTTTTTTTATTAATAGTGAAAATCCTTAAACACAAAGGACACGAAGTACACAAAGTATTTTTTTAAAACCTTCGTGCCCTTTGTGTCCTTTGTGTTCAACAAATCTATTCTTCCTTACGTAATGCAGGAAATAACAATACATCGCGGATCGAATGTTTATTGGTCAGCAGCATGGCGAGGCGATCGACACCCATGCCGAAACCGCCGTTGGGCGGCATGCCATAGCGCATGGCGCGCAGATAATCTTCATCCATGGGATGTTTCTCTTCTTCGTCGTCTGTGTAATCACGCCCCATTTCAATGAAGCGTTGTTCCTGGTCGAGCGGATCGTTCAACTCGGTGAAGGCGTTGCATATCTCAAAGCCGGCTGTGTAGCCTTCAAATCGCTCCACTGTGAGTGGATCACCCGGAATGGATTTTGACAGCGGAGAAATATCACGCGGATAGTTATAAAGAAAGGTCGGCTGAATGAGTGTTGGCTCAAGAAATTCACCGAGCAGGAATTCGATCATCTTGCCGCGAGTGGATTTTGGATCGGGAGTCTTACTCCCATGTTTGGCTTTAATAGCCTTGAATAATTCTTCGGCAGTTTTATGCCCGGCAATATCAACCCCGCTGGTTTCAAGGATGCCGGCGCGCAATTCAAGGCGTTTCCATGGCGGTTTGAAATCCAACTCGTACCCGCCAAATTTGACCTTTGTAGAACCAGTCACCTTTTCGGCGGTATAGGCGACCATTTGCTCGGTTAATTCCATTACTTGCAGATAATCGGCGTATGCCCAATAAAACTCAAGCTGTGTGAATTCAGGGTTGTGCTTGAACGAAACCCCTTCACTTCCCAATCAATGTCATCGAGGGCACCCCGCAATTCCTGCAACTGCTGGTCAGTGATGGCAAGCCCCAGCTCTTTTTCGGATTCGGCCAGGGCTAGCCACAACCGCCTCCAGGTACTGAATTTCTTCTGGTCGCCGAACAATTCCGCCATTTGCCGCGAAGCATAGCGCGAGATCAGCGGATTTTCATAAGTCAATTTGTCCATGGGTTCCAGATCGATTTTGCAAACGAGGTATATTGATTCCAGATCTTGAAGGTAGCAATAAACGTCCTGTTTCGACAGGTTGCCAGGCAATTGTTTCAGTAAATCAACATCGAACACCTTCCGTGGTTCCGGGTAGTTTCGCTGGTTGCGAATCCGGGTTTCCCGACCTGTAGAACCGGGATTGAGACAATCAATCGCATTTCGATATCCTTGTGGAATCTGTCGAAAAGACTTTAATTCATTCAAAAACCAGTGATTAAAAGTCGTTTCTGGCCAAAATTGTCAAGTATTTTTGGCGGACTTCCTAAAAAAATTTGACAAGCTTTACGCCGACCCCGGCAATTCGCTAAAATCGCGAGATTACGTTGAAGTGGAAAGTTACTTTTGATGAATGTGTCCAGCATTGAAAATGTGTTGCGTTTACGAACGCGGCTGG
>JANODZ010000291.1:0-2225 GCA_031412935.1 Anaerolineales bacterium | reverse complement strand
TGACGGCATTCGGCATGGGCGCGATCGGACTCGCGGATAACTTCATCCGCCCTTATGTAATTAGTGGTCGCGTCAACTTACACCCGCTCTTGGTCTTCGTGTCCCTACTCGGTGGTGCGCAAGTATTTGTCCTTTGATTTCTAATTTCGATAACTGCATGAATGGTTCGTGGTTGTTAGTTCTTAATTGTCAGGACTGAATGAAGCGGGGCACAAGGCCAACAACAATCAACTAACAACTCCTAAAAAGGAGGGCAAAGATAGAATGATTTTGATGCCTCAAAACGAGGACTTGAAATGAATTTTTTACCTATTTTTGACGGTATATGGAAGATTATAAGTGGGTCATTTATGTTATCGCAGCTCTGTACTTTATTTTAAAGTCAAGGAAGAAAAAAGCTCCGGCAGAATCTTCTGAGGGTAAGCCATTTGAGCAATCCAAACCAAACACATCTTCCAAGCCTGTTACTTTTGAAGATTTACTGAGGGAGATTCAGGGAAGCAAAACAGTTGCGCCACCGGAGCCAACCCCGGCTTATGAATCAAGATCATATCCCAAGTATGAGGATTATGACGATAATTTGGAGAAGGAGGAGAAAGACCTGGAGAACGTAGACTATGACTACCGAAACCAGGATAAAATCTATGAAACTTATGAGAAGGCAAAACAGGATGCCTTTAATCGGCCTTCGCTAGAGGAAACCATGAAAGTAGGGGATACTATTGTCCGTTTTGGTCATTTTAAGGAGTATGATCAACAGGTTGCCTCAACTCTAGCCAGTTCATTTGCCAAAGACCTCCAGAATCCGGAGAATTTCAAAAAGGCCTTTATCCTAAGTGAAATCCTCCACAGGAAGTATTAAAACCCCGTTTTTGCCCAATTTCTTACCCGAATGAGGTAACTATTTCTTTAGCCCGTTAATTGTGGCTTACTACCCCGACTTTTGTTTGTTCTAAAAGGTTAAGGTACTTTTTAGGATATTATTTATACTTGCATACTTTTTTAACTGATTATTTAAATGTCACTTTTTAATTATCTACTAATCAGCATACTATTCCTCTCTACCGCCTTTGATTTTCGAACTTTTTCTGAAGGCCAGGATTGCGAAAACCTTGATATTAGCCATACGGTTACAAAGCCTGAAATTGGTCAATTCAAGCTTAGTATTAGTCCCAATGGTGGAATTGCTCCTTATAGAACTGCCCTTTCCGATGAAACGGGGGAATTGGTATCGGAAGATTTTAGCAAGACTGAATTTCAGTTGCTTAAAAAGGGAACCTATACATGCATTGTTGTCGATAGTAAAAAATGCGTCCGGCAAAAAGAAATTGTTCTGGAATGATGTTGCGAAGGTTATTACAAGTTTTTCTCATTGCGCTGCCTTTTTTAGGCATTCAATCAGCCTTTGCCCAGACGAAAAACTATGTAAATGGCAATTTCAGTATTGACGTGACGGCTTCACATCCCTGTGAAGGATCACCAAACGGTTTCATAAATTTTAAGATTAACACGGCCGATGGCGGTTCGGCTGTTTTGGTATTGATAGGTGCCGATTTCCCAAGTGAGATAATTAATGTAGGCGACACTTTCACCTATACTCCAACCAGTCCACAGGCGGGAACATATGAATTTATCATTCGTGAGAATATTCCTGCAGGGCCACTTCGAAACACAATAAACACTTTCGCGGAATCGTATCACACGCCGATGCAGGCGAAGCTCGAATCCCTGCTGGAGTTGGAAACCGTCCGCCTGCTCGCGGGCCGGCACGCCGAGTTCGTCGCGCAGTACGCGCCAATGCAGGCCGAGTTGGCGTTGCCGCGCGGCGAGTGGATCAGCCACGACATGGCCCGCGATAAAGTCGCGGCATTACAGGCGGTATGCGCAGGCGACTACAAGACGGCCGAGGAGTTGTTCGTTCGCTGGGATCGCTGGTTGACGGAGCACCGCGACCTGCACAACTGGTTCGAGATTCGCTTGCGTCTCATCGCCTGCCACATGCTCGCCGGCAATGCGGCGAAGAGCGTGCCGCTGACGAAGCAACTCGAGGAGCGGGCCTGGAAAGCGCGCGATTGGCTCACGATGCACCGCATCGCACGCCTGCTCGACGACGAATCGGTGACCGTCGGCGCGGACAACCCCACGCCCAACGCCAAGGAGCAGATAGTCACGCCCGACGACCTGAAGCCGGTCGATGACCCCTTTGCGGCGCCTCGGCGAGCCGG
>JANODZ010000290.1:0-1832 GCA_031412935.1 Anaerolineales bacterium | reverse complement strand
TTGAATTTCATATTTTTCCTATTGGGGTAAACATGTAAACAGGTACATAGGTATACACGTGTTTACATGTTTCCTTGTCTACTTTCTCAATGCGCCACCATCAAACCGTATTCAACAGAGTCAGCCAGCGCACGCCATGAGGCTTCGATAATATTCGTACTCGCACCGACCGTGCTCCATCGGCTGATATCGTTACGCGTATCAATCAGCACACGAGTGATGGCTTCGGTGCCGTGATCTGAATCCAGGATGCGGACTTTATAGTCGGACAGGTGAAAATTCGCAACCTGCGGATAATAACTGACGAGGGCCTTGCGCAATGCATTGTCCAGAGCATTGACAGGGCCATTGCCCTCCGCAGCCGTATGAAATAATTCGCCCTTCACTTTTACTTTCACCGTCGCTTCTGCGAATATGCCGCGCCCCTGACGATGCTCGACATTTACAGAAAAATCTATCAGTTCGAAGGGAGCTTTGTAGCCATATTCCTGGCGCTTCAACATCATGGTCGCTGAGGCTTCGGCGGCTTCAAACGAGAATCCGCGTGACTCAAGTTCCTTGATGTCATTCAGCACGCCCACTACTTCCTCGCCTTCCACTTCCACGCCATGTTCCTCGGCTTTGCTTAATAAATTACCACGGCCTGAAAGGTCAGAAATCACCACGCGCATTTTATTGCCGATCTTTTGCGGCTGAATGTGTTGATACGATTGCGGCGAACGCCGCATCGCGGCAACATGCACACCGCCCTTGTGCGCAAATGCTGATTTTCCAACAAATGGCAAATGTTCATCGGGCGCGAGGTTGGCAACTTCTGCCACAAAATGCGAAAGTTCATACAAGTATTCAAGCTTGCCCGCGGGCAGACATTGATATCCCATTTTGAGTTCAAGGTCAGCCATGATGGAAATTAAGTTGGCATTGCCGCAGCGTTCACCCACACCGTTGATCGTGCCCTGTACCTGAATCGCGCCTGCGCGAATCGCAGTCAACGAGTTGACCACTGCACATTCAGAATCGTTGTGAGTGTGAATCCCAAACGGATGATTGAGCGTTGGTTTCATTTCGCGGACAATTTGTTCCACTTCCCACGGCATTGTGCCGCCGTTGGTATCGCACAAAACGACAATCTCTGCCCCGCCCCGAATCGCGGCCGTCAATGTTTCAAGCGCATAGGACGAATCTGTTTTGTAGCCGTCAAAGAAATGCTCGGCGTCGTAGATCACACGCCTGCCATTTGATTTGAGATACGCAACCGATTGCTCGATGATGCGCAGGTTATCTTCTGATGTTGTTTGCAAAACTTCCTCGACATGTAACGTCCATGTTTTGCCGAAGATCGTGCAGACTGGGGTGTTGGAATCAAGCAGGGCTTTGATGTTGGCATCATCTTCGGGTCCGCCTTTTACACGGCATGTGGATCCGAACGCGGCGATCAGCGCATTCTTCCATGGCAGGTCGCGCGCGCGCTCAAAGAACTCAACATCTTTTGGGTTTGAACCCGGCCAGCCGCCTTCAATAAAGGCAACGCCAATGTCATCAAGTTTTTGTGCGATGCGGATTTTGTCATTTCCCGAAAGTGTGAAGCCTTCAGACTGGGTGCCATCGCGCAGGGTGGTGTCGTAGATTTGGATTTGTGTCATGGGGTTGCAAGTTGAAAGTTGAAGATTACAAGTTAAGTGATCAGGGATTAGGTAATTAGGGATTAGACAAATTACCTGTTTAGGTAATTAACTTTATTGCCTCAAACGCCGCAATTTCTTTTTCAAAGCCGAGAATATAACCGAGTTCATCCACGCCGTTCAGCAAACAAGTTTTACTGAACGGATCGA